>JAEZHQ010000182.1 GCA_023416455.1 Pseudomonadota bacterium
ATGGGGCTGGAGCTGGCCGAGCAGCTCGGCTGGGAGGTGCCCGACGTGATCTTCTACCCGACCGGCGGCGGCACCGGCCTGATCGGCATGTGGAAGGCCTTCGCCGAGCTGGAGGCCATCGGCTTCATCGGCCCGCGGCGGCCGCGCATGGTGGCCGTGCAGGCCGCCGGCTGCGCCCCCATGGTCCGCGCCTTCGAGGCCGGGGTGGAGCTGGCGCCGCGCTGGGAGGACGCCCGCACCATCGCGTCCGGCATCCGCGTGCCCCAGGCGGTCGGCGACTTCCTGATCCTGCGCGCGGTGCGCGAGAGCGGCGGCTTCGCCATCGCCGTCACCGACGAGGCCATCCAGGCCGCGCTGGACGAGGCGGCGCGGGAGGAGGGATTCCTGCTCTGCCCGGAAGGGGCGGCCACCTACGCCGCCTACCGGCAGGCGCTGGCCGACGGCCGGGTCGCCCGGGACGAGCGCGCGGTCCTGTTCAACTGCGCCACCGGCCTGAAATACCCGCTGCCGCCGGTCCACCGCAGCCTCGACCGGACCCGGCCGATCGATTATGCCGCCCTGTGAGGAGGGGGGAGGCGGGGCGATGCGCCCGCTGAGCGAGGCGCCGGCCGACCGGCTGCGCCGCGTCCGCTTCGTCCTCACCGACATGGACGACACGCTGACCTTCGAGGGGCGGCTGGCCGCCGCCACCTACGCGGCGCTGGAACGCTTGCGCGACGGCGGCGTGGCGGTGCTGCCGGTCACCGCCGCCCCGGCCGGCTGGTGCGACCAGATGGCCCGCATGTGGCCGGTGGACGGCGTCATCGGCGAGAACGGCGGGTTTCATTTCCACGGCACCGGGGACGGCGGCGTCACCCGCCGCTTCTGGCTCCCGGACGACGGGCGGCCGGACGCGGCGCGGCGGCTCGCCGCCCTGTCGCGCAGCATCCGGGCCGCGCTCCCGGAGGTCCGCCCGGCCTCCGACCAGCCCTTCCGACTGACCAGCCTGGCCTTCGACCGGCCGGAGGAGGAGGCGCTGCGGGCGGCCCTGGTCGAGCGGTTCCGCCGGGCCGGCGCCCGCGTCACCGTCAATTCGCTGTGGGTGCTCGGCTGGTTCGGCGCCTACGACAAGCTGGCCATGGCCCGCCGGGTCCTGGCCGAGGCCCACGGGATCGACCTTGACGGCGACGGCTGGGAGGAGCGGCGGGCGGCGGTCCTCTATGTCGGCGATTCCACCAACGACGCGCCGATGTTCGGCTTCTTCCCCAACAGCGTCGGCGTCAGCACCGTGGTCCACCACCTGCCGGAGATCCCGACGCCGCCATCCTGGATCACCCAAGGCCCCGGCGGAGCAGGCTTCGTGGAGGTGGCGGACGCGATCCTGCGGGCGCGCCGGTGACGTCGCCCCCTGCCCCGGCATTCCGACCTTCGCGAGCATCTCCCGTGACCACCGCCACCACCTTCGCACCCGACCGGCTGGTCGCCACCCTCGACGCCCTGCTGCGCCGCGCCGGCAGTTCCCCCGAAGAGGCCGCCACGGTCGCCCGCAACCTCGTGGAGGCGGACGCCAAGGGACACGCCAGCCACGGCGTGTGCCAGTTCCCCGTCTATATGAACAGCCTGGCGCTCGGCCATCTGCGGCCCAACCGGCACGCCCGCGTCCTGCGCGACGAGCCGCCCTTCCTGGCGGTGGACGGCGACGTCGGCTACGGGCAGGTGGTCGCGCGGGAGGCCACCGCGCTGGCCGCCGCGCGGGCGCGGGCGGGCGGCGCCTGCATCCTGTCCCTGCGCAACGCCCACCACATCGGCCGGGTCGGCGCCTATGGCGAGCAGTGCGCCGAGGCCGGGCTGATCGGCATCTTCTTCGTCAACGTGGTCAGCCGCCCGCTGGCCGCGCCCCAGGGCGGCGCCCGGCCCCGGCTGGGCACCAACCCCATCTGCATCGCCGTGCCGGCCACGCCGGGGCACGCCCCGCTCCTGCTCGACTTCGCCACCAGCGCGGTGGCCGCCAACAAATGCCGCGTCGCGGCGGCCAAGGGAGGCGGTGGCCGACGGCCTGCTGATCGACGCGGATGGCCGGCCGACCCGCGACCCGGCCGTGATGTTCGCGGATCCGACCGGGGCCATCCTGCCCTTCGGCGGGCCGGCGGGCGGGCACAAGGGCTACGGCCTGGCGCTGGCCTGCGAGATCCTGGCCGGCGCGCTCGCCGCCGGGCTGCCGGCCCTGCCCGGCAACCTGCGGCCGGGCCGCGTGGTCAACAACGCCCTGGCCTTCATCCTCGACCCGGCGCGCGTCGCCGGCCCGGGCTGGGAGGTGCTGGCCGACGCCGTGCTCGACTACATCCAGGACACCCCGCCGGCCCCCGGCGCCGACCGCGTCCGCCTGCCCGGCGAGCCGGAGCGCGAGCACGAGCGCCGCGCGGCGGAGCGGGGCGTCACGCTGGATCCGGACACGGTGGCGGCCCTCCACCGCATCGGCGCCGGCTTCGGCCTCGACGTCGCCGCGCTGCTCGACTGACGCCGCCCCGGCGCCCCGTCACGCGCCCGGCCCGGAAGCGCGCAGATCAGACCCCGCCTGCGGCGTCGAGCAACGCGCCGGTGACGTAGGACGCCCGATCCGACGCCAGCCACAAAACGGCGTCGGCAATGTCCGCCGCGCTGCCCATCCGCCGCATCGGCACCGCGGCGATCATCCTCGCAAACTGCTGGGGATCGCGGGAGGCGTGGATTTCCGTATCGATGATTCCGGCTCGGATCGCGTTGACGCGGATGCCTTCGTCGGCAACCTCGCGGGCCAGCCCGATGGTCATCGCATCGACGGCCCCTTTGCTGGCGGCGTAATGCACCCAGACATTGGGAGAGCCGGTCCGCGCCGCCGCCGACGACAGGTTGACGATGGCCCCGCCCTTCCCGCCATGGCGGGTGGACATGCGGCGCACCGCTTCCCGTGCGCAGAGGAAACTGCCGGTCACGTTGACCCGCAAGGTTTCCTCGATCTGGGCGGCGGTCACGGATTCGACCCGCGAGACGCCGCCGGTTACCCCGGCGTTGTTGACCAGAACCGAGGGCGCCCCCCACCGCCCGTCCACGACGGCGAAGGCACGCGACACGTCGGCCTCGTCACCGACATCGGCCTGCACCGCCAACCCTTGCCCGCCCGCCCGTGCAATGGCGGCCACGACCTCCTCCGCAGCTTCGCGCCCGCTGCGGTAGAGGATGCAGACCCGGTATCCCTGCTGGGCCGCCGCCAGGGCGGTCGCCGCGCCGATGCCCCGGCTGCCGCCGGTGACGATCATCACCTTGTTCCCGCTCATGACCGTCCTTTCAAGGGCTGCGCGTCAGAGGTCAGACGCTGAGATGCGTCCGCCGGACCTCGTCGTTGCTCTCGATCTCGGCGGTGGTGCCGGTGAAGCACACTTCGCCCTTGCTGAGAACATAGTGGCGGTCGCCGAGGGTCAGGGCCACGCGCAGGTTCTGCTCCACCAGCAGGATGCCCAGCCCCTCGCTCCTGAGCTGGCGGATCACCGCGACGATCTCGTCGACGATCATCGGGGCCAGGCCTTCGGACGGTTCGTCGAGCAGCAGGAGTTCGGGGTTCAACATCAGCGCGCGGGCGATGGACACCATCTGCTGCTCGCCGCCCGACAGTTGGAAGCCGAGATTCCCGCGGCGTTCGCGCAGGCGCGGGAACAGCGTGTAGATGTCCTGCAACGTCCAGCGCGCCGTGCCGGTGTGGCGGGCGGCGACGGTCAGGTTTTCCTCCACCGTCAGGCTGGGGAAGACGCCGCGTTCCTGCGGAACGAAGCCGAAGCCCTGGCGTGACGTGCGGTAGGGCGGCTGTCCGGCGATGCTGCGGCCCTGGAAGGTGATGTCGCCGGACCGCGGCGTCAGATACCCCATCACGGTCAGCAGGGTCGTCGTCTTGCCCGCCCCGTTGCGGCCGAGGATGCAGACGATTTCCCCCTTCCCGACGGCGAGCGACACGTCGTGCAGCACATGGCTGTCGCCATACAAGGCGTTGACGGAACTGAGTGTCAGCATGGCCGTTCCCCGGTCAATGCGTGTAGCCAAGATACACGTCCTGGACTTTCTGGTTGGCGGTGATCTCGGCGGGCGTCCCGCTCGCCAGGACCTGGCCGTAATAGAGAACCGTGATGCGGTGGGAGAGCGAGAAGACCACCTTCATGTCGTGCTCGATCATCAGCAGGCCGAGATCGGCGGGGAGTTCGGTGATCAGGTCGATCATCCGCAGGGTTTCCGCCGGGGACATGCCGGAGGTCGGCTCGTCCAGCAGCAGCAGGTCGGGCTCGGACGCGAGCGCGATGGCGATTTCCAACTGGCGCTGTTCGCCATAGGAAATGCTCTGCACCGGCCTGTGCGAACCGCCGGTCAGCCGGACCATGTGGAGGATTTCATCCACCCGCTCCCACAGCGCCCGGTCCGCCGCCACCGAACGGAAGGGATTCAATGGCTGCCCGCGATGCGCCTGCACCGCCAGCCGGACATTCTCCCGAACGCTCAAGGTGCGGAACAGGTTGTTGCGCTGGAAGGTGCGCGCCATCCCCATGCGGCAGATGGCGTCCGGGGATCGGCCGGTGATGTCCGTTCCCTTCAGGTAAATCCTGCCCGCGCTGGGGCGAAGCTGCCCGGCGATCTGATGGACCAGGCTGGTCTTGCCCGCACCGTTGGGACCGATGATCGCATGGCGCTCGCCGCTCGACACCTCGAGGTTGACGTCGCGGGTCACGGCAAGCGCGCCGAAGCTCTTGGACAGCCCCTCGGTTTTCAGAAGCGTCTTGCCCATCACAGATCCTCCCGCCGCCGCAGGCGTTGCTGAAGCCAGCCGACCACGCCTTCGCGCAGCAGCATCACGCACAGAATGAAGACACTGCCGATCACCAGCATCCAATGCTCGCTGTGGGAGCTGACGACATTCTTCATCAGGAGGAAGATCGCCGCCCCGACCGCCGGCCCCAGCAGCGTCCCGGTGCCGCCCAGGATGATCATGACGATGGCGTCGCCCGAGATGCTCCACAGGAAGACGTCGCTGGAGATGAAGCCGGTGAAGATGCCGTACAGCCCGCCGCCCAGGCCGGCGATGGCGCCGGCGATAGTGAAGGACAGCAGCTTGTAGCGGGCCACCGGATAGCCGACCGCCGCCATGCGCGCTTCGTTCTCGCGGATGCCGATGAAGACCGAGCCGAGGGGGGAGCCGAGCAGCCGCTTCATGCCCCAGACCACGCCGATGAAGGCGACCAGCGACACCAGATACATGGCCGTCTGGTTCTCCAGACTGACACCGAAGATCGACGGCTTCGCCAGCCCGCCGATGCCGTCGGTTCCCCCGGTCACGTCCCGCCACTTGACCGCGACCGACAGCAGAAGCTGCGAGAAGGCCAGGGTCAGCATCAGGAAGGGAATGCCGCTGACGCGGATGCAGAAGAAGCCGATCACCACCGCGCCGATCGCCGACACCACGATTCCCGCCGCCAGCCCGGCCCAGGCGCCGATTCCGAAATGCACGCCGAGCAGCACGACCGTATAGGCCGACAGACCGAAGAACGAGGCATGGCCGAAGGAAAACAGGCCGGTGTGGCCGATCAGCAGGTCGAGGCTGATGGCGAAGATCGCGAAGATGAAAATCTCGGAGACGATGCCAAGGGTGTAGCCGGTGGTGAGCGTCGGCAGCGTCAGAAGCACGGCAACCGCTGCCAGGGCGAGAAGGCGCAGACGCCAATCCGGCCCCCGGCTCGCGATGGAGCGCGCGGTGGAAAGCTCGCTCATCATGTCTTACGCACTCCTCTTGACGCCGAACAGGCCCTCGGGCCGGCTCAGAAGCATCGCGACCATGACCAGATAGATGAAGAACATCGCCGTGTCGGGCAGGTAGGCCTTGCCGAAGGTGTCGGCGATGCCGATCAGCATGCTGCCGACAAAGGCTCCGCGCAGGCTGCCCATGCCACCGATGACGATGACGATGAAGGCGGGGATGAGAATCTCGACATCCATACCGGGGTAAAGCCCCAGCACCGGCCCGGCGATCACGCCGCCCAACGCCGCGAGCCCCACACCCAGCGCGAAGATGGCGGAGAACAGCATCGGCACGTTGATGCCGATGCCCATGGCGGTCGGCGCATCATCCACACCGGCCCGGACCATCGCGCCGACCCGGCTGCGGTCGATCACAAGCCACAGCACGAGCGCCAGCGCCGTGCCGCAACCAATGATGAACAGGCGGTAGGTTGGGACGATCACGCCGAGGATCTCGACGGCCCCCTCCAGGCTTTCGGGAACCGGCAGGCTGCGGATGTCGCTGCCCCACAGGATCTTGACCAGATCGAGAAAGACATAGGTGAAGCCGAAGGTCAGCAACACCTGATCGAGATGGCCCCGGCTGTACAGGCTCCGCAGGAACACCCGCTCCATCAGCAGGCCGATGGCGATGGCGGGGACCGGGGCCAGAAGCAGCGCCAGCCAGAAGCTGCCGGTCAACTCGACGATGCTCAGGCCGAAGAAGGCGCCGAGCATGAAGAAGGACCCATGAGCGACGTTGACGACGTTCATCAGGCCGAAAATCAGCGACAGACCCGCCGCGATGAGAAACAGTAGCGATCCGTAAACCAGCCCGTTGATGAGCTGAAAGAGAATCATCTCCATGGACGGGATCCCGACATCAGAGGAACCGCGAGGACCGGAAAGGCGCCACCCCTTCTGGTCGCGCGGGATACGGCAGGGGTCAGGCGGGCTTTTCGCCGGGGTCGCGGACCTTCTCGATCGTGGCGATGACCCGGTTGGTCAGGCGTCCGTCCTGTTTGACGACTTCGCGGATGTAGGTGTTGTGAATCACGTTGTGGGTTTCCGGATCGAAGCTGAACGGCCCACGCGGCGCGTTGAACGCCACGGCGGAAACGGCGGCGGCCAGCTTGTCCTTGTCGGTCGTGTTGCCGTCGGTCGTCTTCAGCGCCTCGTGGATGACCCGCGCCGTGACGTAGCCGTATTCCGTGTAGCAGCTCGGGTATTCCTTGTGCTTCTCATGGAAGGCTTTGACGAAGGCGACGTTCTCCGGGTTGTCGAGCGTTTCGGCGTAATGCAGCGTGCTGATGATGCCGAGCGCGGAATCGCCCTGGGCCGGCAGGGTGTCGCTTTCGACCATGAAGCCCGACCCCATCAGCGGGATCTGGGCCTTCAAGCCGAAATCGGCGTACTGCTTCACGAAGCGCACCGCGTCGGTTCCGGCGAAGAAGCTGAACACCGCCTGGGGCTTCGCCGCCCGGATTTCGCCGATGTAGGAGCTGTAATCGTTGGTGCCGAGCGGCGGCCAGATCTCCTTGATGACCTTGCCGCCCACGGCCAGGAAGCGGCTTTTGAACTCGTTCATGCAGTCGCGGCCACCGGCGAAGTCCGAGGCGATGAGCACGACTTCCTTGGCCTTGTTGTTGTAGACCCATTCGCCCATCGGCATGTTGTGCTGAAGGCTGGAGGTCGAGGTGCGGAACATGTAGGGGATGCGCTGCTGCGACAGCGAGGTGATCCCGGCGCTCGACACCAGAAGGAAGGCCTTGCTCTGGCGCACATAGTCGAGGATTGCCAGGGCGACGTTGCTGCCCACCGGGCCGCAGACGAAATCGACCTGGTTGCTCTCCACCAGCTTCTTCAGCTTCTGAAGTCCGACCTGGGGGTTGACCTCATCGTCCTCCTTGATCAGCTCGATCTTGCGCCCGGCGATTTCCCAGCCGATCTGATCGAAATAGAGGCTCATGCCGTTGACGTTGGTCTGACCGAGCACGGCGTAGAATTTTGAAAAGGGCAGCAGGCAGCCGATCTTCAAGGGAGCCTTGGTCTGCGCAAGAATGGCCGGAGCCTTCAGGCCGACGGCCAGTGCAGCGCCCGTGGCAGCAGTCCCCACCATGAAGTTGCGGCGGCCCACCCCGGAATTCTGCGCAAAAGTCTTCGATGAGTCGTTGTTGGTCATGATCGCGTCCCCTCCCTCTTGCAGCAGCGCGCTGTCCGCGGTTTGATCCCGAAGGCGTTCAGAGCGGAGCCATTCATCGTTATTGAAATGTTAGTACCGCACATCATCAGTGTGCAATCCGATTGCCGGGAACAGCACTTGTTCCAATTCGCCAATGAAACGGGCGGACCCACCCGTTCCATCTGTTCCGAAGCGGAAAGATTGTTGTTCTCAGCCCGGGGCTAGCCCGGTGAAGCGGATTGGTTCTAGCGTCGCCGCAGAATCGAATCCTGCCGTGGCGGGGGCGGCTCCCCGCTCCCCGCCGCGCAATCGGGAGTGGGATCATGCAGAACACCGGCCTCGACCGCCTTCGCGGATCCATTCCGCCGCTGGTGACGCCGCTGAAGGACGACGCCGTGGACTATGACGCGTATGCGCGTCTCGTCGAGTTCCAGATCAGCGAGGGCAGCCACGGCATCCTCGTCAACGGCACCACCGGGGAACCCAGCACCCTGACGGTTGAGGAACGCAACGAACTGGTGCGCGTGGCGGTGGACACCGCCGCCGGACGGGTGCCGGTCTGCGCCGCCACAGGCGGACAAAGCCACCGCGACACCATCGCCCTGACCGAAGCGGCGGAAAAGGCCGGGGCCGACGCCCTGCTGGTGGTGACGCCCTATTTCATCCGGCCGCCGCAACGCGGTCTGGCCGACTATTACATCGACGTTTGCGGACGCACCGCCCTGCCGACGATGATCTATCACATCCCCGGCCGGGCGGCGGTGTCGATCACCACCGACACCATCCTGCGCATCCGCGACAAGCGCGACAACCTTGTCGGCATGAAGCACGCGGTCAACGATCTTGGCGCCGTGACCGAGATTCTGTCACGGGTCGGCGCGGATTTCCGCGTCTTCGTCGGGCTTGAGGAGCTGAGCTTCCCGATGATGGCGGTGGGGGCCGTCGGCCTGATGAACGCGGTCGGCAACGTCGCCCCCCGTCAGGTGGCGCAACTGGCCGAGGCGGTGCTGAACGGGGACCTTGCGCGGGGCCGCGCCCTGCATTACGCGCTGTTCGAGCTGAACCAGGCGGTGTTCTTCGACACCAACCCGATTCCGATGAAATACATGCTGAAGCGGCTGGGCCTGCTTCCCAACGAGGATCACCGCCTGCCCATGGCCCCGGCCAACCCGGAGCTGGCCGAACGGCTCGATGCGGTCCTGCGCCGCGCCGGACTGCTTCAGGACGGCGCCAGGGCGTGACCGGGCACAAGGGAGAAAAGCCGGCATGGGACAGGTCATTCCCGAACGCATCGTGATCGTCGGTGCCGGACAGGCCGGCGGGCGAACCGCGGAGGCGCTGCGTCAGCAGGGCTTTGGCGGCTCGCTCCTTCTGGTCGGCGCCGAGGAGGAACCGCCCTATGAGCGCCCGGCCCTGTCGAAGGGTTTCCTGACCGGCGCCGTTCCCGCCGAGCGTCTGCTCGTCCGCCCCCCGGAATGGTGGAGCGAACAGGCGGTGGAACTCCGCCTGGGCATCACCGCCGAGGGCATCGACCGCACCGCCGCCCGGCTGCGCCTGAGCAATGGCGAGAACGTCGCCTACGACGCGCTGGTGCTCGCCACCGGCAGCCGCCCGCGCCTCCTTCCCCTGCCGTCCGGTCTCGACGATCAGGTGCAGCCGCTGCGCAGCCTTGGCGATGCCCGCCGCCTTGCGCCCAGGCTGAAGCCGGGCACGCGGGTGGTGGTGATCGGCGGCGGCTTCATCGGCCTGGAAGTGGCCGTGACGGCGGCCGCCGCCGGGGCTTCGGCAACCGTGGTGGAAGCCTCTCCCCATCCGCTGGCGCGGGTTGCCCCGGCCCTATTGGGGCGGTGGATGGCGGATCAGCACCGCCGCCGCGGCGTCACCCTGCTGACGGGTGAAGCGGTGGCCGCCATCCGGCGCGACGGCGGGGAGCTGTCCGTCGTGCTGAGCGGCGGCGCCGGCGTCGCCGCCGACGTCGTGGTCGTCGGGATCGGTGTCCGGCCCAACATGGAACTGGCGGGCGACGCGGGCATCGCGATCTCGGACGGCGTTCTGTGCGACGCCTTCGGAGCGACCGACGCCGCCGGCATCTGGGCGGCGGGCGACGTCAGTTGCCATTTCAATCCGCTGGCGGGTCGTCACGCGCGGCTGGAATCCTGGCAGAACGCGCAGAATCAGGCGATCGCCGTTGCCCGCAACCTGATTTCCGAACCGCGCCCCTACGCCGAAGTGCCCTGGGTCTGGTCGGATCAGTTCGACATCAACCTGCAAATGTGCGGTTGGCTGGAGCCGGACGGGGACCTGCATCTGCGCGGCGATCCCGACAGCGGCCGCTTCATCGCCATTCAGGTCAGCAACGGCTGCGTCAACGCCGCCTGGACGATCAACCAGGGGCGCGAGATGCGCTTCCTGCGCCGTCTGGTCGCCATGCGCAAGCCGGTGGACGCTGAAGCGTTGCGCCACCCGGGGACGCCGCTGGCGGACATCGCCGCCGCTCTCGCCAAGGTCTGAAAGCGCCATGCCGGTCGCGGACCACACAGCCGTCCAGCACCAGCAGACACCCGCGAGGCCCACGGCGGCCCGGCTGTTCCTGCTGGTGTTCGTTCCATTCGCCACCAGCTATTTCCTGTCCTACCTGTTCCGCTCGGTCAATGCCGTCATCGCCCCCGATCTGATGCGGGACATCGGACTTGGGGCGTCGGGCCTGGGCATTCTGACGGCGGCGTTCTTTCTCGGCTTCTCGTTCGTGCAACTGCCGCTTGGGCTGATGCTCGACCGTTACGGCGCCGCCCGGGTGCAGAGCGCCCTGCTGCTGGTCGCCGCCTTGGGGTCCCTGATCTTCGCGCTGGCGGACAGCGCGGCCGGGCTGGCCATCGGGCGGCTGCTGATCGGGCTGGGCTGTGCGGGCGGCTTGATGGCGGCCTTCAAGGCCATCCTGAAATGGTATCCGCCGCAATGGCTTGGGCTGGTCAACGGCCTGTATCTGGCCACCGGCGGGATGGGGGCCATGGCGGCGACGCAACCCGCCGAATGGGTGGTCGGGGCCACCGGCTGGCGCGGATTGTTCCTGCTGCTGGCCGCCGGCGCCGTGGCATCGTCGCTGCTGATCTTCCTTCTGGTGCCGCGCGGCGACGGTGCCGACCGGCCGGCGCCGTTCGGCGATCAGGTGCGCGAGATCGGGCGCATCCTGCGCGACCGCCTGTTCTGGCGCTACGTCCCGGTGACGGTGTTCGGCATGGGCGGCAGCGCGTCCGTCCAGGGGCTGTGGGCCGGTCCCTGGCTCGCCGACGTCGCCGGGCTGAACCGGGAGGAGATCGCCGCCCGGCTTCTCGCCATGACCACGGCCATCACGGTCGGCTTCGTGTTGACCGGCTTCGTCGCCGACCGGCTGCGCCGGGCCGGAGTGTCCAGCCTCGCCGTGATCGCGGCGGGAACCGGGATTGCCGCGGCGGCGCTGGCCGCCATCGTCGCGGGGCTGTCGCCGCAAGGCTGGTGGCACTGGATTCTGATGGGCCTGACCGCGAACGCCAGCGCGCAGGTGTATCCGGTGCTGGCCCGGCATTTCGGCGCCGAGCGCGCCGGACGCGCCAACAC
>JAEZHQ010000193.1 GCA_023416455.1 Pseudomonadota bacterium
CCCCGAGGCGGCGGCCGGAGCGGCCAGGGCGAGGCCGGCGGCGACCAGCCAGGGCGCCAGCCAACGCCGGTCCATCCGCCAGGGCGCCAGCCGGCGCCGGTCCATCCGCCAGGGCGCCAGTCGGCGCTTGTCCATTCGCCAGGGCGCCAGCCGGCGCCCGTCCAATCCATTGCGGCCCGCCATCGTCCCCCGCTTCCGCTTCGCCCGTCCGCCCGCTCCCAGGTGGGCGCGGACGGGCGGGCTGTCCAGCCGGAACCGCCCCGCGCGCTCAAATCTCCAGCTGCATCCCCAGTTCGACGACGCGGTTGGGCGGAATGCAGAAGAACTCCGACGCGCTGGTCGACAGCCGCGAGAGCAGGACGAAGATCGGCTCCTGCCAGCGCGGCAGCCCGGCCCGGCGCGACCGGATCAGCGTCTCCCGGCTGACGAAGTAGCTGGTTTCCATCGGCTCGAACGGAAGGCCGGGGATCCGCCGCCCCTCCAGGACGCCGGGGATGTTCGGCTCGTCCATGAAGCCGAAATGGACGATCAGCCGGTAGAAGCCCGCCGAATGGGGCTTCAGCTCGAAGCGCCGATCCTCCGCCACATGGGGCACGTCCTCGACCTCGACCGTCAGCAGGACCACGCGCTGATGCAGCACCTTGTAGTGCTTCAGGCTGTGCAGCAGCCCTGGCGGCAGGCCGCGCGGGTTGCCGGTGAGGAAGACGGCGGTGCCGGACACCCGCTGTATGCCGCCCCCCTTCAACCGCTCCAGCAAGGCGTCCATGGGCAGCGCGTCCTCGGCAAGCCGGCGCCGCACCACCTCGCGCCCCCGGCGCCACGTGACCATGACGACGAAGACCAGCGCCCCCACCAGCAGCGGGAACCAGCCGCCCTCCATGATCTTGCCCAGGTTCGACACGAAGAAACCGAGGTCCACCGTCATGAAGACGGCCAGCGCCAGCCCGGCCTGGACCAGCGACCACCGCCCGAGGCGGCGCGCCACCTTGTAGGCAAGCGCCGTGGTCGCCACCATGGTGCCGGTGACCGCGATTCCGTAGGCCGCGGCAAGGCTGCTGGAGGACTGGAAGCTGACCACCAGGGCGACCACCCCGAGCAGCAGGAGCCAGTTCATCTGGGGCAGATAGATCTGCCCCTTCTCCTGCTCGGAGGTGTGCCGCACCTCCATGCGCGGCAGGTAGCGCAGGTGGATGGCCTGCTGGGTCACCGAATAGGCGCCCGAGATCACCGCCTGCGAGGCGATCACCGTCGCCGCGGTGGCCAGCCCCACCATGGGCAGCAGCGCCCAGTCGGGAGCGAGATGGAAGAAGGGGTTGGCGATGGCCGCCGGCTCGTGCAGCAACAGCGCCCCCTGCCCGAAGTAGCACAGCAGGAGGGCGGGCAGGACCAGCCCGAACCAGGCCAGCCGGATCGGGTGGCGGCCGAAATGCCCCATGTCGGCGTAGAGCGCCTCGCCGCCGGTGATGGCCAGGACGACGGCGCCGAGCAGCAGAAAGCCCTTCCAGCCATGGCCGGCCAGGATCTCCGCGGCGTGATGCGGCGACAGAGCCGCGAGGACACCGGGGTAATGGGCGATCTGGACCGCTCCCAGCGCGCCGATGACGACGAACCACACCGTCATGATCGGGCCGAACAACCGGCCGACCCGCTCCGTCCCGCGGCTCTGAACGAGAAAGAGAAGCACCAGGATCGTCACGGTGATCGGGACCACATAGCCCTCGAACAGGGGGGTGGCGACCTTGAGCCCCTCCACCGCGCTCAGCACCGAGATGGCCGGGGTGATCAGGCAGTCGCCGTAGAACAGCGCCGCGCCGGCGATGCCGACCGCCATGACCGCGGCCGTCCGACGATGTCCGGAACGCATCCCGCGCAGCGCCAGGGCGGTAAGCGCCAGGATGCCGCCTTCGCCCTGGTTGTCGGCCTGCATCACGAAGATGACGTACTTCACCGTCACCACGATGATCAGCGACCAGAAGATCAGCGACAGGATTCCCAGGATGTTGGCGGCGGTCAGGCCGAAGCCCCCGGCCTGTGTCAGGCACTCGCGCAGGGTGTAGAGGGGGCTGGTGCCGATGTCGCCATAGACGATGCCGAGCGCGCCCAGGGTCAACGCGCGCAGCTTCGCCGAACCGTTCGGTGTGGACATGGTCGCTTCCATCAGCTGCTCGTCCGCTCCAACGGCCGTCGTCCGCGTCGCGCCTGTCGGCGTCGCCGCCACGGCCGCGCCACGCGAGCGACGGATCCCTATGCTCGTCACCAGCAGAACGCAAGACCGATCGCAGCAAAACAGCCGTCATTGCCCCGAATTCCCGTCACAACCACCCACTCATCCTACCGTATACAAAGCAATCGCGGGACCACGGCATTGACGCACGCGAATCTTCGGGCTTCGCCCTGACCTGCCGAGGGGGGTGGGCCTGATATGCCACCTCCTATATCGAGCCGTTTGTTACATCCATTGCCGTATGGCCTTGACTTTGTATGGGGCGCGCATGGTGCGACGGGATATCCGAACTCCGCCCACCCATGGCCGGGCTCGGAATTCCTGCAAAACCAGAGGGAATGTGTGTGTCCCCAGGGCTCGAAAGGCCGGGCCATTTGTGGCCCGGTCTGGAAAAAACCTGCTCAGGGGGTGGGCACGACACCGGCCGCCAGCGCCATCCGGACGAGGTTGGGCAGGCCGCGCACCTGGAGCTTCTCGGTGATTCGCGAGCGATGGACGTCGACCGTCCGCGCGCTGATCCCCAGCCGGTAGGCGATCATCTTCGTCGGATGGCCGGCGACGATCCCCTCCAGCACCTCGCGCTCCCGCGCGGTGAGGGCGTCGAGACGGGCCTTGAAGGCCGCCATCTCGGCGGCGGGCACGCCGGGGACGAGCGGGTCCGGAGGAACGGGCGGGGGAACGGGCGGCGCCGGCTCGGCGGAGGGCGCCGCGCGCGGGGCCGACCGGCTGAGCGCCGCCTCGATGCTGCTGCGCAGGGCCTCCGAGCCGAACGGCTTCTGGAGGAAATCGGCGGCACCCGCCTTCATCGCCTGGACCGCCATCGGGACGTCGCCGTGGCCGGTGATGATGATGATGGGGATGGCAACCTGCCGTTCCGACAGGTCGCGCTGGAGCCGCAGCCCGTCCACGTCCGGCATGCAGACGTCGAGCAGGGCGCAGCCGCCCGACAGCATCGGGGCCGCCTCGGCGAAGGCACGCCCGTTCTCGTATTCGCAGACCTCGTACTTCATGACGCGGAGCAGACGGACCAGCGAGGCCCGGAAGTCCGGATCGTCGTCGACGACATGAATGGTCCGATCAGGCGTCATGACGCTGCTCCTCCGGATCGACCGCGGGAATGATGAAACGGAACAGGGCGCCGCCACCCGGATTGGGCTCGGCCCAGATGCGGCCGTCATGGGCTTCGACGATGGAGCGGGAAACCGACAGCCCGATCCCCATGCCCTCGCCCTTGGTGGTCTGGAAGGGGGTGAACAGCCGGTCGCCGACGGTCGCCGTCAGGCCGCCGCCGGTGTCGGCCACCGCGAATTCGACCATGCCGGCGCGACCGGCCTCCGGAACGGCGCGGTGCGCGACCGACACGGTCAGGTCGCGGCGCTCGCCGGCGAGCATGGCCGCGGCGGCGTTCCGGATCAGATTGACCAGCACTTGCTGGATCTGCACCCGATCGGCCAGCACCGGCGGGCAGCCGGGCTCCACGTTGCGGCGCAGCCGGATGCCGGCGCCGCGGAAGCCGATGAGGCCGAGCGCGCAGGCGTCCTCGACGATGGCGCGGGCATCCTCGACGCGGCGCTCCACCACCCGCTTGGCGGCGAAGGCGCGGATCCGGCGGACGGTGTCGCCAGCCCGTTCGGCCTGGCACTGGGCAAGCGCCAGGGCGTCCATGACCGCCGGCGGGCAGCCGGTGTCCTCGCCCAGCAGGCGCGCCACCGCCAGGTAGTTGGCGACGGCGGCGAGCGGCTGGTTCATCTCGTGCGCGATGGTCGAGACCACCTGCCCCATGGCGCTGAGGCGTGCGGCGTGCATGAGGTCGGCCTGGAGTTCCTGGATGCGCTGTTCGGTCGCCCGCCGCTCCGTCAGGTCGCGGATGAAGGCGGTGAACAGGGTCCTGCCCTCGGCGTCGATGGTGCCGATGAAGATTTCCGCGGGAAACGGCGTCCCGTCCCGGCGCAGGGCCTCCACCGGCGTGGTCACCCCGATCAGCCGGCCCGGGCTGCCTCCGGATTGGCCGGCCATCCGGGCCAATTGGTCGTCGCGCCGATGCGGCGGCAGCAGGATGCGCAGGTTCTGGCCGCAGGCCTCCCCGGCCGGCCAGCCGAACACGCGCTCGGCCGTCGTGCTGAAGGAGCGGATGATCCCGGCCCCATCGACGATGACCATGGCGTCCGGGATGGTGTCGAGGATCGAGCGGAGTTGCGCCTCGCGTCCGCGAAGCTGCCGCTCCGCGGCGTCCCGCTCGCCGGCGCGCTCCGCCAGGTCGACGCTGACCCGGTGCAGCGACCGGCCGACCTGGTCGGCCTCCCGCAGCCCGGTGGCGATGGGCGGCACCGGCTGCCCCCGAACGAGAGAGTCGGCCGCCCCGGCGAGCACCAGCAGCGGCCGGCTGATGCCGCGGGCGACGCGAAGCGCGAAGAGGATGGCCAGCGCGCTGAGCAGGAGGCCGCTCACCGCCAACTTGCGCATGGTGTCGCGCAGCGGCGCCTTCACCACCGCTTCCGGAACCCCGATCGCCACCGTCCAGTCGGACAGGCGCGTGCGCGTATAGGCGGTGAAGACCGGGAGGCCTTCCTTGGTGACGGAGTAGGCAACCCCGCTCGGCGCCGCCGCGATCAGGCGCCTCATCTCGTCGGTGGCTGGGGTCCCGACGAAGCTGTCGGGTCTGTGGGAGCGGGCGATGATGACGTCGTTGCGGTCCAGAAGCGCGGCCAGCCATTGTTCGGGAAGCCGGGTCGCGGCGACGTGCGCGATGATCCGGGCAACGTCCAGCTCGATGCCGAAGAGCCCCTCGACGGTGCCGTCGATCACCACCGGCTCTTGCAGGATCACCACATAGGCACCGCTCAGGAAGCCGGTGATCAGGTTGGAGACCTGGGTCCGCCCGGACTCAAGCGTCCGCCGCACGAGGTCGGGTGCGGAATGGGGGGGCAGCGGCTGGCCGAAGGGAACGGCGGAAAAGAGGCGCCGTCCCCCTGTACGGTCGACGAATCCAATGGGTTGCCCATGCTTCTGCGCCGCGTCGACCATCAGCCGGTGGAGGAGCGCCTCGTCCCTGTCACGCAGGCCGATGGCCGAGGACAGGCCGAGCAGCAGGCCCCGCGCCGCCGCCAGCTCCTGGTCGATCTCCTCGGCGGCGAGGCGGGCAAGCTCCAGGCCGTGCGCACGGATCGCCTCCTCCTCCCGTTCGACCAGCCGGAACACCATGGCGGCGGCGAAGAGGAACACCGGCAGCATGCTGGCCAGAGCGAGAAGCACGAGGCGCGGCTGCACACCCTGAAACGCCGCCCCGGCGCGCTGGGCAAGCCACCTCCGGACGGCCAGCCGGCCCTGCTCCGTATGGATCGGCACTCCGTTACCCCCTGCCCTGCCGACCCGCCCAGGACCGGCGGCGCCACCCACCCGGCGCGCGCCCGTTCCCTGAAAGATTAATTCCAATTTGTTAAAGGAAAGGTGAGCGGAGTTTGAAGAAGACCCATGACCTGGGCTCATTAATTCGTACACAAATGAATTTTTTGACGGACAGGCCACAAGGAAGCCTCATAAGCATTTTCACCTATTCACTAAAGATAGAGCGCATAATAGCCTCCTTATCAACACACTTTTCGCTGCCATACAGGCATATACTGTTCGATTCCGGAAAGAACGGTCCTGAATGCATACCAGAGTATTGGTGATCGATGATCCATCATCCTGGCCGATTGTTTCCCAAAGCCCGTTCCGGGCGGCTGGATGGGACGTCGTGACTGAATCGGATGAGGCCGCTGCCTTGAAGCGGCTGGAGCGGGAGTCGTTCGACGCCCTGCTGGCCAATCTGGACCTGCCTGGCCTGCACGGGCTGGCGGTGATCCGCAGCGCCCGCCACCTGAACGGTTCGCTGGCCATCCTGGCCAACTCGTCGGAGGGGACGGTGTGCGGACGGAGCTGTGCGGAGGCCGTCACCGACGCCGGAGGTGACGGCTTCCTGGCCATGCCGCTCCAGCCGGAGGCGCTGGCCGAAGCGCTGGCGACCGCCATGCTGCTGCGCTCCGTGGCGGCCCTGGCCTGACGATCGGCCGTCCGCCGCCGGGCCGCTCCGCGCGGACCGCATGTCTTCCATCAGCCGCCGGAGGAATTCCCCGGCCATCCCCGTCAAGCACAGTCATCGGCCACACGGATGCCCGCTCACTCCTGGATGGACAAATGTTTCATCAAAGAATAAGGCGGAAACCCATCCATGATGCCTGAGATGCACCAGACGCTATACGCATATAGAACTTGATTTTCATATTAGGCCGCCGACTCACAGACCAACGATCGATGCATATACTGCAAATATACTTCTAATATCTCGCACTCAGAGATGAAGGTAAGTAGATTTACGTATTTACCGCGACGTGAGCGTATCTAGGGTCAAGGTAGCGGAAAGCCGGTCGCCACAACCAGAGAGACCGGTACACTCAGCGAGGAATGATGGATACGGATATGCCCATTGCCGGGAGGGACGACGGCGAAGGCAAGGGCCGCCGCACCACGGGACCGGCACCGGCGACCGATGCGCTGCACGTCGTCCACCAGCTCCGCCGGGCACTGCAGAGGGTCCAGGCCCAGCTTTCGGATTGCATCGGGGATGCCGAAGTGACACCGGCGCAGATGCTGGTCCTGGGCACGCTGGACCGCCACGGACCACTCACCCAGGCGGCGCTCGGCCGCATGGTGCACATGGATCCGGCGACGACCCACGGGATCATCGTCCGTCTCCTCGCCCGCTCCCTGGTCTCGCGCACCGGCAAGGTGGGCGACCGGCGTTGCGTGGTCGTCCAGATCACCCCCGAGGGGGCCGAGTTCCACCGCGCGTGCCGGAGCCGCGTCCGGGCCGAGGAGCGGTCGCTGCTGGCCCCGCTTGGCGAGCAGGAGGCGGCCACGCTCCTGGGACTCCTGGAACGCCTCATGTGATCCGGACGGCCCGCGGGGGGCATCCCTCACCGGCCTTCGACAACGGCACCCCCCGGCACCTTTGATGCGGCCCCATTGATGCGGCCCCATTGATGCGAAAGGCGTTTGATCGTCCGATCAGACGCCTTTGCTGTTTGGCACCGGCCCCGCGACCGCGCCGGCCCCGCGACCGCCCCGTCGCCGCGTCGCCTCGGTCCGCCACCGCCGGTCGGCCATCGCAGCACGGCCCACCTGGGCCGGGAAAGGGCGGCGGGAAACGGGAGCTTTCTTCCCCTCCTCCGCCGCGCACCGCTAGGCGAAACTTTCCTAGCGCCCGGCAAAATCCGGACGCGCACCGCCACCCCACTCGATTTCCACAACAACATCAGCATCTTACCGGCATGCCCCGGCTTGGCATCCCGCTTGCTTTAAGGGAGGGCAAACACACAGGCCCTTTTTTTGTGGAGACCCCCGGCCATGAGCATCTTCGGTTCGATGACAACCGCCGTCCTCGGCCTCAATGCCCAGTCGAAGGCGCTCGGTCACATTTCCGACAACATCGCCAACGCCTCGACGGTGGGCTACAAGCGGGTCAACACGGCGTTCGAGACGCTGGTCCTGCAGTCCAACGAACGGCTGCACGCGCCGGGCGGTGTCACCGCGAAGCCGGTCTTCATGAACAACATCCAGGGCAACCTGACCCAGGTGCAGAGCGCGACCAACGCCGCCATCCAGGGACAGGGCTTCTTCAGCGTCTCCAAGCTGAGCCGCGGCCTGACCGGCCCCGGCCAGGAGGGCGAGACGGTGCAGACCCAGACCGGCACGCTGAACGCCGACAACGTGTACTACACCCGCGTCGGCGACTTCGAGCTGGACAAGAACCGCTATCTGGTCAACAGCGCCGGCTTCGCGCTGAACGGCTGGGCCGTCGACGACACCACGGGCCAGCTTAAGAAGGATCTGGTGCAGCCGATCCAGGTCAACACCATGACCGACCGGCCGAAGTCGACGCAGACCATCACCCTCGGCGCCAACCTTCCGGCGACGCCGACGCCCGGGCAGCCGATCCCGCCGTCCAGCATCAAGGTCTACGACACCCAGGGCAACGCCCGGAACATCCAGCTCAACTGGCGCCAGGACGGCGCCAACAACTGGCGCCTCGGCATCGACGCGCCGGGCAGCTCCATGCAGCCCGTGAGCGGCACCTTCACCGGCGGTGCCGCCACCATGGCCACCGGCGGCACCATCAGCGGCGTAACCCCCGTGGCCCAGGTCAGCAACGTGCTGGTCAACGGCACGGTCACCGTGCCGACCTCGTCGGTGACCATCGCCGGGCGCACCAACTACTATCCGGACGGCGGCTCGCAGGACAACATCCGCGTCGGCGACACCTACAGCCTGACCATCAACGGCGGCGCCCCGATCACCATCGGCCCCCTCGACACCGCCGGCGGCGCCAACGACATCAGCAACTTCACCTCCTTCTCGGACGTGGCGAATGCGCTGGCCTCCCAGATCAACGCGATGGTGCCCGCCCCCTACGTCGCCGAGATCGACAGCGCCGACCCGCGCCGGATCACCGTCAAGACGCTGCTCGACAGCTCGCCGGTCGAACTCAGCGGCAGCTTCTCCAACACCAGCCCGCAGCTCAGCACCGTCAGCGGGCCCTCCACCAACCTGACCGGCAGCGCCACCGGCCAGCAGCGGAGCACCTTCACCTTCTCCAACGCCGCCATCGACGTCGGCGACGAGTTCCGCATCACCGTCGCGGGCCAGGAGTTCAAGACGCGGGTCACGCCGGCCAACATCGGCACGCTGACCGACATCGATGGCGTGGTCGCCGATCTGGTGGGCCAGATCAACGCCGCCGTCCCGCCGCTCGGCATCACCGCCGCCGACGGCACGGCCACCGGCGGCACGGCCAACCAGCTCGTGCTCGACGGCAGCGCGACCGTGGCCACCTTCACCACCTCCTACGGC
>JAEZHQ010000636.1 GCA_023416455.1 Pseudomonadota bacterium
TCGAGAGTGCGCCGCAGGCGCACACAAGAAGGAGGTTCGTCATGAACTGACGGATTGTGTGGAAAGCTGTGCGAGAGATGAAGGCAGACCCTTCGGAGTCGGTCTCCAAGGACAGGCTCCAAACCACGCCAAGCTGCTGCGGTTAAGAGCCGTGGTGGTGAGCATTGGTGTCAAAGCGATGAGGACGTACCTCATGCAGGTAGGGATCAGAGAGACGAACGAAAGTGAACCTCCGTTGACGCGTCGTAATCCAGAGACTTGTCGTCGAAACCAGGGGCGTTTCTATCTCCTGGGATCAGCCCGTCGGACACTTGGTTACCGGGCGGGCGGCGGCCGGCGTATAGGGGGCGTGAAGCTGATCCGGGCTCTCGTGCGGAACTGCGGGAACCAGTCGTTCCGATGTCAAGGGAGAAGCACAAGCGGCATTCACCGCGAGGCGAGCGTACCGATGCGGAGCACTGGGACGGACCGACTCGTAAGAGCGACGATGGCCGGTAATGCGGCCGGAGCAAAGGGGTCGGGTCAAGCCGCTGCGTTCGGCGTCCAACTGGCGACAGGAGGAGACGGATGAGCGCAGCAAAACCGTTCACCATTCCCAAACGGCTGGTGTACGACGCCTGGAAGGCCGTCAAGGCCAACGCAGGGTCGGCCGGCGTGGACAAGAAGACGATCGCCGACTTCGAAGCAGACTTGACGAACAATCTGTATCGGCTCTGGAACCGGATGTCGTCGGGAAGTTACTTCCCGCCGCCGGTCAAGGCGGTCGCCATTCCGAAGAAGAATGGCGGGGAGCGCATTCTCGGCGTTCCCACCGTGGCGGATCGCGTGGCCCAGATGGTGGTCAAGCAGGTCCTGGAACCGAATCTGGAACCCATCTTCCTGCCCGACTCCTACGGCTACCGGCCTGGGAAATCCGCGCTGGATGCCGTGGCGGTGACGCGCAAGCGGTGCTGGCAGTACGACTGGGTGCTGGAGTTCGACATCAAGGGGCTGTTCGACAACATCGACCACGCTCTGCTGCGACGGGCGCTGGAGAAGCACACCGACTGCGAATGGGTGCGGCTTTATGTCGGACGCTGGCTGACGGCGCCCCTGCAACGTGCGGACGGAACCTTGGTGGAACGCACCAAGGGAACGCCGCAAGGGGGCGTGGTCAGTCCCGTCCTGGCCAATCTCTTTCTGCATTACGCGTTTGACGCCTGGATGGTCCGGACGTTCCCCGGTGTCCCCTGGTGCCGCTATGCGGATGACGGGTTGGTGCACTGCAGAACGGAACAGGAGGCGCAGACCATCATGGCGGCGCTGAACGCCCGGTTTGCGGAGTGCGGCCTGCAAATGCACCCAGACAAGACGCAGATTGTCTACTGCAAGGACGGGAGTCGGAAGGGCAAGTACCCGAATACGAAGTTCGACTTCCTCGGGTACACCTTCCGGCCGCGGGTGGTGAAGAATCGCCAACGGAACAGCCTGTTTGTGAGCTTCACCCCAGCGGTCAGCGCGAAAGCTCTGAAAGCTATGCGGGAAACCACGCGGCGGCTGAGCTACCGCAATCGAACGGAACTGAGCCTGCGGGACATTTCCCGGCTGCACAACCCCGTCCTGCGGGGGTGGGTGGCCTACTATGGGAAGTTCTACCCGTCGGCGCTGTATCCGGTCTTCAGGCACTTCAACAAGACGTTGGTGGCCTGGGCGATGCGGAAGTATCGGCGGCTCAAGGGGCACAAGACGCGGGCCAGCCGCTTCCTCGAAGCGGTGGCGGAAAAGCAACCGCATCTGTTTGTACACTGGCAGCGAGGCACCGTGGGCGCGTTTGCTTGATGGGAGCGGTGTGAGTCGAGAGGCTCCCGCACCGTTCTGAGAGAGGCCGGAGGTGAAATTCCTCCGGCCTACTCACCATATAATCCAACTCGCACGTCAGGACGCAAACATAAATATAACGCCCATTCACTTCCATGATGGCGCAGCTATATTCATCAGGATGATGATCGCCATCGTGATCCGAAGCCATAATCTTTGCCTCTTTCTCGGAGTTAGCCATTCCAAGCTTGTACGGATCCTTGACCCCCATACGCAGCAACACAGCGGGATTCATTGCCTTCCTCCTCTTGCTAAATGCCGTGGGCGATAGTTGGGTGGATGACCTTCCTTCGGCTGATTTCAATCCACGCCTCATGCACATCCTCAAGCATTTCGAGGATGTCAGCCTCTATCTCGTCGATGGTCATTCCGTATTGGCAAGACAGTGTAATGTAGTCGATCACAGATATCATTCGCTCATGGGTCAGCGGATTCGGGAATCCCGTACTATGTACAGTGATAATGTGGCTTTTTTCCATCTTATAGCGCCAACATCATAGTGATTTCTCCACAATAAGAACATGAATATCTCATAATTGCAATACTTATGATGCGCTACTTTTTGCCGCACTCACAGTATTTCATACTATATTGTTGACAACTGGTGGAAATATTACTTCGCGCACCTTCCCGCGAGCACCCGCTCCCAAATGTTGACAACATCCCGTCCCGCTTCGATCCCGTGCGGCAGCCGCATTCCGGCCGTCCAATGGTCGAAGGCCAGCGCCTCGGCCTCTTCTTCATCTTCTATCCAGAAACTCGGGAATTGCATGTGTATTTCTGCTTGCCTGTTGGCTTGACGGATTTTTTCGCCATGTTCTTCCAGGATTTCCAGTTCGTCCTCATTGAACATGTCGTAAATTGAATGGAACAGTTCGTGGTAGAGCGTTTTGATCGGGGCAGAACCTCCGCAGAATCCGACGACGATGGTCGTCTTGGCGTAGCAACGCCCGGTGTGATGTGCGGGCCACCATCTTTTGCCGCCAACGTCGAGCAGTATTTCCTTGTCTTGAATTACTTCAAGTCCTGGATATACGTAGGTGCAGTCGTAGAGCATCGGCCCCATGACGCATCGCACGCGCGGATTGATTCTCATGGCGGCCGTGTATTTCACCGTATCCTCGTTGGTGCGCGGCCAATATGGCGTCTCTCCGGAGGCTGTTGCAGAATCGCGTCGTGACGTTGCAAAAGGTGTCTGGCATGCAGCGCGACCGGGGCGCGCGACCGGGTTGACGGTCGGCTGGCGGCGTGATTCTGTCAGGGCCACGCGGCCGTTGGGG
>JAEZHQ010000644.1 GCA_023416455.1 Pseudomonadota bacterium
CAGCGTGTACTGCGCCCAGGCCGAGGTGCAGCCGGCCGGCAGCGCCGGGCGCGCCGGCCCGGCCGGCAGCAGCGCGTCGTAGCGCCGGGCGACAGCGGCGCGGGCCTCCAACTCCTCCGGGAAGACCGCCAGCTTCTCCAGCAGGATGGCCGCCTGGAGGGTGTCGAGGCGGCCGTTCACGCCGATGCGGACGTTGTCGTACTTGTCCGTGCCCTGGCCGTGCACGCGCAGCGAGCGCAGGACCGCGGCGGTCCCGTCGTCGTCGGTGAAGACCGCCCCGCCGTCGCCGTAGCAGCCCAGCGGCTTGGCCGGGAAGAAGCTGGTGGTGGTGACGTCGCCGATGGTGCCGACGGGCCGGCCGCGGTGGGTGGCGCCGAAAGCCTGGGCGGCGTCGCAGATCAGCCACAGCCCGTTCTCGCGGACGATCGGCTCGATGGCGTCGTAGTCGCAGGTCAGGCCGAACAGGTCGACCGTGATGACCCCGGCCAGCGCCAGCCCGGCGGCCCGGGCGGTCGTGACGGCCGCCTTGAGGGCGGCGGGATCGAGGGTGAAGCGCTCCTCCTCGACGTCGGCGAAGACCGGCACGCCGCCGAGCAGGCACACCGCCTCGGCGGTGGCGCAGAAGGTGAAGCTGGGGACCACCACGGCCTGGCCGGGCTTCAGTCCCTTGGCCATCAGCGCCAGCATCAGCGCGTCGGTGCCGTTGGCGCAGGTGACGGTGTGGCGGGCGCCGCAGAAGGCGGACAGCCGGCGCTCCAGCTCGGCGACCTCCGGCCCCATGATGTAGTGGCCGTGGTCAAGAACGCGGGCGATCGCCGCGTCGAGCCGGCCGCGCAGGCGGCGCTGCTGCCCGGCCAGATCGATGAAGGCGATGGCGGGAGGGGCTGGGGTTGAATCGGTCATGCCGGTCCTTCCTTCAGGCGATCTTGGCGGTGGCGGTGGCGGTGGCGGTGGCGGTGTCGGCGACGGCGACCAGCCGGTCCGGGCCGTCCAGGCGGTAACGGGTGCCGGTGCGCGGGCAGGTCAGATCCTCGCCCAGCCGTTCCCCGGCGTGGCTGACCCAGCCGATCCGGCGGGCCGGGTTTCCGGCGACCAGCGCGTGCGGCGGCACGTCCCGGGTCACCACCGCGCCGGCGGCGACGAAGCACCAGGCGCCCAGGCTGTGGCCGCACACGATGGTGGCGTTGGCCCCGATGGTGGCGCCGCGGCCGACGTGGGTCGGGCGGAACTCGTCCTTGCGCTCGATCTCGGCGCGCGGGGTGTTGACGTTGGTGAAGACGCAGGAGGGGCCGCAGAAGACACCGTCCTCCAGGATGACGCCCGCGTAGAGGCTGACGTTGTTCTGGATCTTGCAGCGGTCGCCGACGGTGACGTCGGGGCCGATCATCACGTTCTGGCCGATGTTGCAGCCGCGTCCGATCACCGTGTTCTTCAGGATGTGGCTGAAGTACCAGATCCTGGTGCCGGCCCCGATGACCGCGCCGTCGTCGACGCAGGCGGTGGGGTGGGCGAAGTAGGGCGGGGCCTCGGGCGCCGCGGGGGCGGCCTCCTTGAGGGCGGCCGGCCGGCCCGACTTCATGGAGCGGCGGGCGGCGTCGAGCACGCTCAGCACGCCGATGCCCTCGGCGACGTCGGTGCGCGGGCGTTCGTTCTTGCGCACGCAATCCAGGAAATGCAGGCATTCCAGGCGCAGCGGTTCGGCCGGCAGCAGGTCGATGGCGATGGCGTCGGCCTTGTCCGGCTGGGGCATGCCGTCGCGCCAGGCGACGCGGTGCGGGTAGTGGACGAGCTTCTCCGCCCACGGCCGGGAGTCGTCGAACACCGCCATGCCGGAGTCGCCGACCACGACGAGCCGCTGCTCCTTGTAGGGGTGCAGCCAGGACACGAAGATGTGGGCGTTGATGCCGCTGCCGAAGGTCAGGTGGGTGGTGGTGACGTCGGCGATGCCGTTGTAGAGGTAGCTGTGCCCCACCGTCTGGACGGTCTCCGGCGTGTCCCCGGCGAGCGCCAGGATCATCGAGATGTCGTGGGGCGCGAAGCTCCAGAACACGTCCTCCTGGCGGCGGAACTTGCCCAGGTTGAGGCGGTTCGAATAGATGTAGCGCAGCCGCCCCAGCCCCCCCTCGGCGACCAGCTGCCTCAGCCGCAGGAAGGCCGGGTGGTATTGCATCAGGTGCCCGACCATCACGACGCGCCCGCGCGCCTCGGCCGCCTTGCGGACCTTCTCGGCGTCCTCGGCGGCCAGCGCCAGGGGCTTTTCCACGAAGACGTGCTTGCCGGCGTCGATGACGCGCAGGGCCAGCGCCGCGTGGGTCTCGGCGGGGGTGGCGAGAACCACCGCGTCGAACCCGGGGTCGGCCAGGACCTGCTCGAAGCTCAGGGCCGGCACCCCGAACTGGGCCGACAGCTCGGCGGCGCGGGCGGGTGCCGCCTCGCAGACGGCGGCCAGGGCGCCGACGGCGTGGAAGTTGCGGACCAGGTTGATGCCCCAGTAGCCGCAACCCGCCACCGCGACGCGGGGCATGGCCGGGGTGGCGGTGTCGGCGCCGTTGGCGGTGCCGGTGGCGGTATCGGTGATCATTCCCGTGCCTTTCCCCGTCATGCCTTGGCCACCACCGCGTCGGGGTCGGCGAGCCCGAGCGTCCCGACGACGTTCCGGGTGTCGACCACCAGCCGCGACAGGCGCAGCAGGCGCGCGTAATCGACGCCGCTGTGGTCGGTGACGATCATCGCCGCGTCGTAGCGGGACAGCGCGTAGTCCTCGAAGGGGACCGACGCCTTGCCGGTCAGCCGCGCGTGCTGGCGCGTCGGCGGGATCACCGGGAAATGGGGGTCGTGGTAGTCGACCCTGGCCCCGGCGGCGTCGAGCAGCTCCATGACCGTCAGCGCCGGGCTTTCGCGCATGTCCGACACGTCCTTCTTGTAGGCGATGCCCACCACCAGGATGCGGGCGCCCGACAGGCCCTTGCGGAAGCGGCGGTCCAGCTCCTCGCGCAGGCGCTGCACCACATAGCCCGGCATGTTGGCGTTGACCTCGCCGGCCAGCTCGATGAAGCGCGTGCTGATGCCCAGCTCGCGCGCCTTCCAGGTCAGGTAGAAGGGGTCGATGGGGATGCAGTGGCCGCCCAGCCCGGGGCCGGGGTAGAAGGGCATGAAGCCGAAGGGCTTGGAACGGGCGGCCTCGATCACCTCCCAGATGTCGATGCCCATGCGGTCGTAGACGATCTTCAGCTCGTTCACGAGCGCGATGTTGACGGCGCGGAAGATGTTCTCCGTCAGCTTCACCGCCTCGGCCGTCTCCGGCGAGGACACCGGCACGGTGGCGGCCACGAACTGGTCGTAGAGCGCCACCGCCAGCCGCAGCGCCTCCTCGCCGTCGCCGGCCACCACCTTGGGGATGCCCGCCGTCCCGAAGTCGCGGTTGCCGGGATCCTCGCGCTCGGGCGAGTAGGCGAGGAAGAAGTCGTGCCCCGACCGCAGCCCCCCGGCCTCCAGGATCGGCTTCATCACGTCGCGCGTGGTGCCGGGGTAGGTGGTGGATTCCAGCACCACCAGCTGGCCGGCGCGCAGGTGCGGCGCGATGCTGCGGGCGGTCGCCTCCACGTAGGAGAGGTCGGGCTCGTGATGGGGGCCGAGCGGGGTGGGCACGCAGATCAGGATGGCGTCGGCATCGGCGAAGCGCGCGCTGTCCAGGGTGGCGGCGAAACGGCCCTCGGCGACCATGCCGGCGATCCGCGCGTCGGGGATGTGGCTGAGCGGGCTTTTCCCGCCGTTCAGCCGGTCCACCGTCACCGGGTCGATGTCGTAGCCGATGATGCGGTAGCCGGCCTCGGCGGCGGCCAGCGACAGCGGCAGTCCGACATAGCCGAGCCCGACCACCGCCACCGTGGCGCGGCGACCGAGGAAGGCGTCGAGCAGGGCCGTGACGTCGGGTCCGGCGGCGGCCGGCCGGTCCAGGAGCCGCAGCCCCGGCGGCCGGCGCGCGCCGGGAGCCTCGTTCGTGGGGCTGTCCAACAGGTGCATCGGATTCTCCCTCTCGCTGGCGCGGGCTTGCGGGCGGTCTCGGCCGCACCGCACCCGCCGCGCCTCGGTCTTATGTTATCGACGGTAAGATGCCGGCAGCATGCCACGGCAAAAGGAAAAGACGGAAGGCCGCGCGTCGGGCTACTCCGGCATGGACGGGCAATCCTCCGCCGCTCCCGGGCGCTCCGGCCGGCGCCGGGTGGGCAGGCCCATGGCGAGCACCGCCAGCACCCCGCGGACCAGCCAGGCCATGTCCTGGCCGAGGCTGCGGCGCGGAAAATAATCGAGGTCGATGCGCGCCTTGGCCGGGAACAGGACCTCGCGGTAAAAGGCGTGGGGGTCGCCGTGCTCCGGGTAGAGCGCGCATTCGTTGCGGAAATGGACCTGGTTCGGCCCGAACAGGCCGGGCCGGTGGTCGAGCACGGCGCGGAAGGGTCCTTCGAAGCAGTCGGCGAAGTCCAGGGTCTCCGGGCGCGGCCCGACGATGGCCATGTCGCCCTTGAGGACGTTCCACAGCTGCGGCACCTCGTCGATCTTGGTGCGCTCCAGGATGCGGCCGACGCGCGTCATGCGGTCGTCGCCCTTCAGCGTCACCGCCCGGCCGGCGGCGGCCGAGACGTGGAACTTGCGGAACTTGTAGAGGCGGAACAGGCGCCCGTGCTGGCCCAGCCGGTGCTGCGAAAAGAAGACCGGCCCCGGCGAGTCGAGCCGGACCGCCAGCAGGACGGGGATGGCCAGGGGAAGGAAAAGAACGATCCCGAGCAGCGCCACGGCGATGTCGAACAGACGCCGCAGGATGGCGTCGAAGCCGCCCGCGGCCGTGCCCGCGGTGTGGAAACCGCTGGTCATGGCTGCGCCTCCTGGTGCTGGCCGGCGAGCGCGCGGGCGAGCGCCTCCGCCACGGCGGTGACGTCGCGTTCAGTCATCTTGGGATGCAGCGGCATGGTGAGTTCGCGGCGCGCGAACTCCTCGGTCAGCGGCAGGGCCACTCCGGGCGTGCGTTCGCGGTAGAAGGTGAAGTGGTGGACCGGCGCGTAATGGATGCTGGTCTGCACCCCGGCGTCGCGCAGGCTTTCCGCCAGGCGCGGGCGGTCGGCGCCGCGCGGCAGCAGAACCGGCAGGATGTGGTGGGCCGAGACGCGGCCCGCCGCGAAGGGCACGGCGACGTCCGGGCAGGCGCGGGCCAGATGGTGGCGGTAGGCGTCGCTGAGCGCCTCGCGCGTGGCGTTCCAGCCGGGCAGCCGGGCGAGCTGGACCAGCCCGACGGCGGCGCGCAGATCGTCCATGCGGCAGTTGAAGCCGAGCCCGGTGACGTCGTAGCCGCTGGCGTGGCCGCTCAGCCGCTGCCGCGCGTCGCTGGTCATGCCGTGGGCGCGCAGCCGGCGGACGCGCTCCAGGAGCGTGGGATCGCGGGCGACGACCATGCCGCCCTCGGCGGTGGTCATGTTCTTGTTGCCGTAGAAGCTGAAGGCGGCGGCGTCGCCGACGCTCCCCGCCCCGGCGGCGCCGGCGGCGTGGGCGGCGTCCTCGATCAGCACCAGCCCGCGCGCGCGCGCGAAGTCGCGCCAGCGGTCGCGGTCGGGCAGGTAGCCGGCGTAATGGACGAGGATCACCGCCCGCGTCCGGGGGGTGCATTTGGCGGCGGCGTCGGACAGCGACATCAGCGGCTCGTCCAACCCCTCGATGTCCACGAAGACGGGGGTGGCGCCGGCGTGGAGCACGGCGTTGGCGGTCGCCACGAAGGTCATGGCGGGCACCAGCACCTCGTCGCCGGGGGCGGGATCCAGGGCGGCGAGCAGCAGATGGAGCCCGGCGGTGCAGGAGCTGACGGCGACGGCGTCGGGCAGCCCGTGGGCATCGGCGAAAGCCTTCTCGAAGGCGCGGACGCGATCGCCCATGGTGATCCAGCCGTCATCGATGACGGCGGCGAGTGCGGCCTTCTCCTCCTCGCCCAGCATGGGTTCGGCTACCAGCAGCATGGGGGACTCCCAGAATGTCGGGCAAAAAGGCGGGTCCGGGTGGGGGGGACCCGGACGGGGATGGGCGGGCGCCCCGGCGCGCCCCGCGGACGGTGGCGCCGGCGCCCCGCCCGTCGTGGGCCGTCGGGTCCGGTTCAGGCGACCGCGCGCGTCTCGAAGGCCGACCACTGCTCGTCCCAGGCCATCTCCTGCACCTTCTGGAAGTCGTCGACGCGCCCGATGTCGAGCCACAGGCCGCCGTGCTGGAAGGTGTTGATGGGCTCGCGCGCGGCCATCATGCAGGTCATCAGGTTGTCGAACCCGAAGGGCACGCCGTCGGGGATGTAGGACAGCACGTCGGGCTCCATGCAGTAGACGCCCATGCTGACCAGCTGCGACAGGGTGGGCTTCTCCTGGAAGCGGGTGACGAGGCTGTCCTGCTCCTCGATGATCCCGAAGTCGGTCTGGATGGTGCGGCGCGCCGTGGCGATGGTCAGCATCGTGCCCTGGCGGCGGTGGTGGTCGGAGAAGGCGTCGAGGTTGAGGTCGGTCAGCACGTCGCCGTTGATGACCAGGAAGGTCTCGTCCAGCTCCTCGCGCAGCAGGCGCAGCGCCCCCACGGTGCCGAGCGGCTCAAGCTCCTCGGTGTAGCGGATGCTCAGGCCCCATTGCCGCCCGTCGCCGCACACCGTGCGGATGAGGTGGCCGAGGTAGCCGGTCGTTATGTAGACCTCTTTCACGCCGTTGCGGCGCAGCCATTTCAGCAGAAGTTCAAGAACGGGTTTTGATCCGACGGGCATCAGTGGCTTCGGCAGGACCATGGTGTAGGGCCGCAGCCGCATGCCCTTGCCCCCGCATTGAATCACTCCCTTCATTTCTCTTTTCCTCCATTAGCGGCCTGGATCGGTCGCCGGCGCAGCCCTGGTGTCCTGGCCGGTTGCTTCCGTAACCCTTGCCCCGGGACAGCTCTTTCCGGCTGGGCACTGACAGGCCCGCACCCCAGCGAGGCGGCGGACGCATGTTATGTTACCCATTCTCTTCCTGTAAACATAAGGAGGGCGTTCGAGGTAAGGATAATAAGGGGGTCGCGAACGGCAGAAAGATAGGGGTAGGGCGGGGCGGCGCGGCGGCGGCGGCCTGGCGTCGTGGCGGCGGCCTGACGCCACGGCCGCGCCCGTGGTCCCGGGCCGAAAGGAGGATGCCGGGATTAGCCGCTTTATATGTTTACAGCATCACTTTTGGCGCCTTATCTTCGAGCGTCTTCTGTGAAAAGAGCGACATTCAGCCATCGGCGTCCGGAAGCGGTGCCGCGGCGGCTCGGCGTCGGTTGGAAAAGAAAAGAAACCGTCGCGCGCCGCGCCATTCCGAGCATGGGTGAAAGGGGATGGGTATGGAGCAGTACGAGATCGTGCGTGCCGGGGTCCACGATCCGGTGCCGCACCTCCAGCACGAGGGCCGGGTCGGGCCGGGCCGTGAGATCGACACGGTGGTGGCGCTGAAGCGGCGGCGCCTGATGATCGCGGCCCTGATCGCCGCGACGCTGGCGGGGACCTATCTGGTGTCGCGGCTGATGACCCCGCTCTACGAGGCGGAGGCGGGGATCATGTTCAATCCGCGCGAGCTGACCTGGGTGGGCGCCACCACCCAGCCGGGGGCGCTGCCCCCGTCGGAGGAGACCGCGCGCAAGAACGAGGTCGCCATCGTCCGCTCCCGCATTCTGGCGGAGGCCGTGGTCGACCGGCTGGGGCTCGAACAGCTGCCCGAATTCAACAGCACGCTGCGCCCGCCTTCCTGGCCGCGCGCCATGGCCGCCAGCCTCCACGCCACCCTGGACGAGGCGCTGGGCGGCTGGGCCAAGCCGGTTCTGGCGGCCCTGCCGGGGGCGCCCGCCTCCGCCGGGCCGCCGCTGTCGCCCTGGCACATCCGCGACGAGGTCATCAACGCCTTCCAGCGGCGGCTGGAGACGACGGCCAGCGACGCCTCGCGCGTCATCGGCATCCGCTTCTATTCCGAGGACGCGGGGCGGGCGGCGCTGATCGCCAACACGGTGGCCGAGCATTTCATCGCGCAGAAGCGCGATCAGGAGGTCAACGCGGCGGCGACCCTGGCCAGGAGCCTGACCCAGGAGATCGCCGACCTCAACGGCAACATCCGCGACGACGAGCGGCGGCTGGAGGAGATGCGCATCGCCCTCGGCCTCCATTCCGATTCCAACATCCGGGCTCTGGCCGACCGCATGGCCGAGCTGAACCGCCAGCTGATCGGGGCCACCGCCGAGCGGCTGCGCGCCGAGGCGCAGTTCGCCGAGGCGCAGAGCGCGCGCAACTCGGGTCCGGAGTCGGCGGCCCGCGTCCTCGACTCGCCGCTGATCCACCGCCTCCAGGAAGCCGCGGCGCTGGCCAGCGCGCGCGCCGGCCAGCTCGCCACGCGCTACAACGACAGCCACCCGGCGCTGGTCGCCGCCCGCACCGAGCTGCGCGACCTGCGCGCCCGGGTCGCCGAAGAGGTGGGCAAGATCCAGGCATCCCGCCTCAACGCCGTGGCCATCGCCAAGGCCAACGAGGCCGGGCTGCGCCAGCAGGTCGACCTGCTGAAGGAGCAGATGGCCAAGGCCAACGCCTCGGAGGTCGACGCCCGGGTCATGGAGCGCGAGGTGGAGGCCAAGCGCATCCTGCTGCCGCAGCTCGCCTCGCGCCTGAACAACGCCAACGCCCAGATCGATTACCTGAAGCTGCACGGGCCGGATACCCAGGTGATCTCGCGGGCGGTGGTGGCGCGCTTCCCCAGCAGCCCGCCGACGCTCGCCATGATGGCCACCGCCTTTGTCCTGGCGGTGAGCGGCGGCGGCATCCTGGCGGTCATGCTGGAGCGCGCCGACCACACCATCCAGAGCCTGTCGCAGATCCGCCGGATGACCGCGGTGCGCGTCATCGGCGCCCTGCCGATGGTCAAGGGCGGGCGGTGGCGGCGCCGGTCGCCGGCCGCCCATGTGGTGGAGCAGAGCGACCCCCTGTTCCTGGAGCATCTGCGCGCCATCGCGCTGCGCGCCGGGGTGGCCGGGGGCTCGCCGTCCAAGGTCCTGCTGTTCACCTCCTCGGTGTCGGACGAGGGCAAGAGCAGCGCCGCCTCCTCGCTGGCCCGCATGCTGGCCTTGTCCGGGCGCAAGACGGTGATCGTCGACGCCGACCTGCGCGCCCCCACCGTGCACCGCGTCTTCCGCCTCGACCGCGGGCCGGGGCTGGCCGAATACGTCGTGGAAGGGCGCAACCTGGGCGAGATTCTGCAAACCGACCCGGAGTCCGGCGCCGAGGTGATCACCGCCGGCGACAACCTGGCCTCGCCCGCCGACATCCTGGAATCGCCCCGCCTTCAGGAACTGGTCGGCGACCTCGCCGTGCTCTACGACACGGTGATCATCGACTCGCCGCCGGTGCTGGCGGCCTACGACGCCAACCTCCTGGCCCGGCTCGCCGACAAGACGCTGATGATGGTGCGCTGGCGGTCGACCCAGTGCTCGACCTTCCTCACCGCGCTCCAGCGCCTGTCGGACGACCGCGTCCCGATCGACGGGATCGTCCTGTCCCAGGTCGACGGCGACAAGTACCGGCTGTTCGGCTACGCCGACTCCGACATGTTCTCGGCCGGCTTCCGCAAATACTACACGCGCTGACGGCGGCGTCCGGCGGCGCAACAGCAACGGAGTCATGACCATGTGCGGGATCGCGGGCATCGTCGCGCGCAACGGCAGGATCGACCTCGACCAACGCATCAAGGCGATGACGGACGCGGTGCGGCACCGCGGACCCGACGGCGAGGGCTTCCACCGGTCCGGCCGGGTGGCCTTCGGGCACCGCCGGCTGGCCATCGTCGACCTGTCGCCGGCCGGGCGCCAGCCGATGGCCTCGGCCGACGGCCGCCACACCATCACCTACAACGGCGAGATCTACAACTTCATCGAGCTTCGCCGCGAGCTGGAAGGGCTCGGCCACCGCTTCCGCACCCGCACCGACACCGAGGTGCTGCTCGCCGCCTACGCCGCCTGGGGGACGGACTGCCTGTCGCGCCTCAACGGCATGTGGTCCTTCGCCCTGCACGACCAGGAGAAGGGGCTGATCTTCGCCGCCCGCGACCGCTTCGGCGAGAAGCCCTTCCACTATGCGCAGACCGGCGACCTCTTCGCCTTCGGGTCGGAAATCCGCCAGCTGCTTCCGCTCCTGCCCGCCGTCTCCGCCAACCCCGAGGTGGTGTCGGAGTATCTGCTGGCGGGGGTGCCGCTGCGCGCGGACGAGTCCTTCTTCGCCGGGGTTGCCAAACTGCCCGCCGGCCATTTCCTGATCTACGACCTGGAGTCCGACCGCCTCGCCGTCCACCGCTACTACAGCCTGGCCGACCGGCTGGCCGGGGTGGAGGAACGCGACGGGCCGGAGGCGGTGGCGGCCTTCCGGGCGCTGTTCGAGGATTCCATCCGCCTGCGCCTGCGCTCCGACGTGCGGGTCGGCACCTGCCTCAGCGGCGGGCTGGACAGCTCCAGCGTCTCGCTCCTGGCCGCCCGGCTGCACGGCGCCGAAAGCACGACCCCCTTCAGCGCCATCACCGCCATCAGCGAGGACCCGGCCAACAGCGAGGAGGACTACGCCGGGACGGTGGTGCGGGCCGGCGGGCTCGACTGGATCCGGACGCGGCCGCTCTACGCCGACTTCCGCGACACGCTGGGAAGCGTGGTCGAGCAGCAGGAGGAGCCCTTCACCTCGCCGTCGGTGTGCATGCAGTCCTTCGTGATGCGCGCGGCGCGCGAGAACGGGGTGGTGGTGCTTCTGGACGGCCAGGGCGCCGACGAGACCCTGCTCGGCTACGAGCGCTACTACTGCGCCTACGCCCTGGCCATCTGGCGCCGGCAGGGCGCGCGCGAGGCCGTGCGCTGGCAGCGGCAGATGATGCGCAACAACGCCGACATGACCGGCCTGCGCTTCGCCGCGCTCGCCCTGCGCGACCTGTCGCCGGCGCTGCGCTACCTCCACTATCTGGGCCGCGCCCGCCATCTCAGCCCGCGCCCGCCGATGCCCGACTGGGTGCGCCGCTACGCCCGCGCCTGCCTGGACCTGCGCAGCCTCCAGACGCTGGAGGTGGAGACCACCGGCCTGCCGCCGCTGCTGCGCTTCGAGGACAAGAACGCCATGGCCCATTCCATCGAGACGCGCCTGCCCTTCCTCGACCACCGGCTGGTCGAGCACTGCATCGCGCTGGGCTGGAACCTGAAGATGCACGACGGCTGGTCGAAATGGGTGGTGCGGCGGTCCATGCAGGACGTCCTGCCCGACAGCATCGCCTGGCGCCGCAACAAGATCGGCTTCGCCGCCCCCGACGGGCTGTGGCTGTCCCGCCACGCCGAGATCATGGCGCGGACGGTGGAGGGCTCGGCCCTGGTCGCCCGCTTCTGCAACCCCGACCGCCTGCGCGACGGCTACCGCCGCCTCGACCGGGCCGGCCGGTGGCGGCTGTTCTGCCTCGCCCTGTGGGCGGAGCGGTTCGGGGTGGCCGCCTGAACCGGCGCGCCCGGACGGGGGTGGTGCGCGGGCAAGGTTTCCGAACGGGTGCTCCGCGAGGACCGCCTTCTTCCGGTCCGGCACAAGGCGGCCAATGGCGTGTGCACGCAGATCGGCGACGACCGCTTCGCCGCCTTCACGACCACCACCTCCAAAAGCCGGCTGAACTTTTTGGAGCTGCTGCGCGCCGGCCATGGCGATTGCGTGGTCAACGACGCGGCCCTGGCCTGCATGCGCCGGCGCGGCGTGCCACTGGCG
>JAEZHQ010000023.1 GCA_023416455.1 Pseudomonadota bacterium
CCTTGTCCAACGCCGGCGACGGAAACCCCTCCGGGCCAGGGGGCCGTCGCCGGAGGAGTCGTCGGGGATGGCCCTTCCCCTCCAGCCACTACTGGGGCTGGGTTCCGGGATCGTCGCTGGTGCCGGACGGGGTTCCGCCGGGCTGTCCGCTGCTGCCCGCCTGGCTGCCATTGCCGGTGCGGCCGTTCAGGTCGAGAGCGGCCATGGTCCGGGAATCCAGCCGGCCGGTCGCGTCCAGGCCGTTGCTCTGCTGGAACCGGCGCAGCGCCCGCCGCGTGTCGGGCCCCCACACGCCGTCGACCGCGATGTCGTTTCCGTCGTTCCGGTCGTTGAGCGCCTGCTGAACCTCGCGGACCCGCTGCGGGTCGAGCGTCTGGCCCGCTGCCGCGGAGCGGCGGCCGGACGGGCTGGCGGACGAACCGGCGGACGGGCTCGACGACGTGCCCGCGATGCTCGACGCGCCTTGGTCGGTCATGCGGTCGGCCTTGGTCCCCAGCCCTTCGTCCAGGGACGCTCCGCCGACGCCCCCGGCAACCCCGCCGACCACCGCCCCCACCGGTCCGCCGACGACGGCGCCCGCCACGGCGCCGCCGCCGGCGCCCGTCGCGGTTCGCGACGTGTCGGTGCTGCCGCAACCGGCGACCGCCAGCGCCAGTCCGGCGGCCACAACGATCGAGGGAGCTTTGAGCATGGAGACGTGGGCAATGCTGCGCATGGAAACCTCCGGTTCATGGTGGTTGCAAGCTTCCACCCGGGACAGGCGGCACGGGAATCGGGCCACACAGCAGACAATCGCGGCGGCGGGCGGTGGTTCCCTCGCGGAATACAAAAAGAGCCGATCCCACGCGCGCGACCGGCAGGCCAGGGTTGAGCGGAGGGCGCCGCCCGGCCGGCGCAGGCCAGGGCCATCCGGCAGGCCGTCACCGTAGGTTTGGGCCGCCGGCCCTTCCGCACCCCGCCGGCGTCAGGGCACCGTCAGCGTGCGCTCCAGGGTCACCAGCGTCTCGCCGCCGCGGGTCAGGGTGAAGACGCCCCGATAGGGACCCTTGGGCCAGCCGGCGGCCGGGCGCTTGATGCCCTGGTAGGCGAACCACACCACCTTGTCCGCGGTCAGGTCCGTGCTGTTGTCGAACAGCGGGCGGCCGTCGGCGGCCTCGATGCGCACGCGCTGCCGGTCGCCGGCCTTGACCCCCATGACGTCGGCCCACAGCACCAGCAGAGGGGCGTCGGGCGGCAGGCTTCGGGCGTCGTGCTCGCCGCGGCGCGCCGCTTCGGCCTCGGGGACGGCGACGGAAAAGCCGGCGCCCAGCCCGGCGGTGGGCCGGTAGGCGAGCGCCCGCGCCGCCGCCCCGCTCCACAGCGGTGTGGCGGCGCGGGATTGCCCGCAGGCCGCCGGAGGGGCGTCGCCGTCCTCCCCGGCGAAGGGGTCGACCGGCTTCCCGTTCCGCCGCACGCCGAAATGCAGGTGGGGGAATTCGGTCAGGCCGGACAGGCCGATCAGCCCCAGCCTCTCCCCGGCCTCCACGCGCTGGCCCGGCTGCACGGCGACGCTGCCGCGCTTCATGTGCAGGTAGGCGGTTTGCCAGCCGCCGCCATGGTCGAGGATGACGGCGTTGCCGGCGCCGACCTTGGTCACCGCCTCGCGGCCGGCGGGGTTCCGGTTCACGTTCACGTCCTCCATCCCGTCGCGCACGCGCAGCACGGTGCCGGGGGCGGCGGCCAGCACCGCCACCCCCTTCTCCATCGCCCGGTAGTCCGGCAGCCGGAAGTCGGTGCCGTCGTGGCCGTCGTAGGTCAGCCGGCCGCAGGCGTGGTCCTGCCAGCCCGGCCCGGGGTCGCGGTCCATGTAGTTCTGAACGAAGCAGGTCTCGCCCACCGCGCAGTCCACGGGCAGGGCGAAGCGCGGCGCCTCGGCGGCGGCCGGCCGGCCGACGGCGAGCGCGGCGAGCAGGGCGGCGACGGCCGGAAGGAGGGAACGGGTCACGGCGGGGCCTCGGACAGGGGGCGGGCAGGGGGGGCAGGCAGGGGCGGGCGGGCAGGAGGCGGGTGGGGCGCTCCGGCCCGTCCATATGGCATCGCCCGTCGCGACGGCCAACCCGCAAAGCGCCGCCGGAGCGCGCGCGGCCCCGGCGGCGGGGCTTGCGGGCTACAGCTCCGAGGCTCTCCAGACGGCGCTGCCCCCGGCCGCCATGGCGGTGTCGCGGGTCGCCACGTCCCGGCCGACGATGTCGCCCTCGGCGTTGATGAAATACGCCGCCGTCCGTGCCAGCTGCTCCGGCCCCACGCCGTTGGCGTTGAGTTCGTCCCACATCTTCAGGAACTCCGCCTCCGATTTCCCGATGTAGCGGTCGGTGATGCTGTCGATGAGTTTCTGCTGATCGGCCGTCACGAAGGGTTGGTAGCCCGCCGCGTTCACCGGAAGGGCGATCTGGATCGCGGGATAGGGCTCCTGCGGCCGGCTGCGGACCTCGGCGTCGCGCTTTTCCTGGTAGGCGGCGCGCTCCTCGCGCAGCCGGGCGATCTCGGCGGCTTCGGCCGGCCCGGCCGGCGGCGGCGCGGCGGTGGCGGGGGCTGCGTCCGCGGCCCCGGCTTCGGACAGCAGGCGCGCGAAGGCCGGATCGGGCGGGCCGGAGCGGCCGGCCGAAGGCGGACGGGCGGACGGGGCGGAGGAGAGGGGTGCGACGGACAGGGTATCGTAGGGCGAGAGCATGGTTGGTCCCCGGATGGCGGAGGTGCTCCGGCCATGCAAGGGGCGAGCCGTGGCGGAGGCCCGCGGCTGCGCGGGTTTCCCCGGGGTTCCGGCGCCGCCGGGCGGCCGCGGCGGTGCGAAAATCCTGCCCACCGGCAGTTCGTGCCCGGCCGGAGGACCCGGCGTTGCTGACCGATGCGCTGAGGCTGGAGAGCATCGGCCTGACCGTTTCCTTCGACGGGGTGTACCGCTGGGTCGACTTGACGGGCGCCTCCCGCATCCGGTAGGCCGCGGCGGCGGGGTCAGTAGAGCGCCTCGATCTCGGCGGCGTATTTGCGGTGGATGTTGGCGCGCCGCACCTTCATGGTGGCGGTCACCTCGTCGTCGTCGTGGTCCAGCTCCTTGGTCAGCAGGTGGAAGCGGCGCAGCCGGGCCACCGGGGCCAGGGCCGCGTTGGCCGCCTCGACCTCCCGTTCGACCAGCGCGCGCACGCGGGGGTGCTCGGCCAGGCTGCGGAAATGGGTGTAGGGGATGCCCTGCTCCTCGGCCCAGCGTCCGACCGTCTCCAGGTCGATCTGGATCAGGGCGGACACGTATTTGCGCCCCTCGCCGACGACGATGCATTCCTTGACGTAGGGGCTGGCCTTGACGGCGTTCTCGATCTCCGACGGGCTGAGGTTCTTGCCGCCCGCGGTGATCATGATGTCCTTCAGCCGGTCGACGACGCGGAACTGGCCGTCCGTCTCCTCCACCACGTCGCCGGTGTGCAGCCAGCCGCCGCGGATGGCGCGGGCGGTCGCCTCCGGGTCCTTGTAATAGCCCATGAAGACCGAATCGCCGCGCACCAGCAGCTCGCCCTGCGGGCCGACGCGGGCCTCTGCCCCGGCGATGGCCGGGCCGACGCAGCCCGGCACCAGCCGGTCGAGCCGCTGGCCGGTGACCATGCCGGCCGTCTCGGTCAGGCCGTAGACCTCGACCAGCGGCACGCCCAGCTGGCGGAAGAAGCGCACGATGCCGGGGGCGATGGGGGCCGCCCCGGTCATCGCCACCCGCACCCGGCGCAGCCCGATCCAGTTCAGCAGCGCGCGGTAGACCAGCGCGTGCCAGACGGCGTGGGCCAGCCGGGCGGCCGGCGGGCGCCGCGCCGGGACGGTTTCCGCCC
>JAEZHQ010000048.1 GCA_023416455.1 Pseudomonadota bacterium
AGTCGAGGGCGAACACCACCAGCGCGTCGCCGTACTTCGCGTTGATCTGGAAGTTGCCGCCGGCCGCGACCGCCACATGGGGCTTGCCGTCCACCTCGAAGGCCATGGGCGCGGAATTGACCCCGGCCCCGGCCTGGAAGGTCCAGACCTTGTCGCCGGTCTTGGCGTCGTAGGCGTTGAACTGGCCATTGGCCTCGCCGGCGAAGACCACGCCGCCGGCGGTGGTCAGGGTGCCGCCGATCATCGGCTGCTCGGTGCGCGCCTCCCACATCATCTTGCCGGTGTCGGGGCTGACCGCCGCCACGTTGCCCCACTGCTTCTCGCCGGGGATGGCGACGAAGGCGCCGCCCAGCCACAGCTTGCCCTGCTCCCATGGCTCGTTCTTCACGATGTAGTGCATGGGCTGGTTCAGGTTGACGCAGTAGAAGTAGCGGGTTTCCGGGCTCCAGGCGCAGGGGCTCCATTCCACGCCGCCGTTGGCGCCGGGCAGCATGCGGGTGCCCTGGCCGGGGGTGGGCAGCGCGAACAGGTTCTCGTGCGGGATCATCGGCTCGGAGCGCCGGATCAGTTTGCCGGTGTCGCGGTGGTTGGCGTAGACCCAGCCGGTCTTGCCGCCGTGCAGAACCGCCGGGACCAGGGCGCCGCTCTCGTCGCGCACGTCGGCCAGCACCGGAGGCGAGGCGGAGTCGAGGTCCCACACGTCGTGGGGCAGGTACTGGTAGGCCCATTTCAGCGCGCCGGTCTCGGCGTCCAGCGCGACGAGGCTGTCCGACCAGCGGTTGTCTCCCGGCCGGCCCGAGCCGTCGAGGTCCGGCGAAGGGTTGCCGGTGGTGGCGTAGATGGTGCCGCGATCGACGTCGATGGAGCTGGTCATCCAGTTCGATCCGCCGCCGCGCCGCCAGGCGTCGTCGAACTTGCCGGACGCGATGGCCGCCTTCTCGGCGGCGATGTCGCGGTGGAGCGGGTTCTGGCCGTCGGCCTTCTCGACGAAGACGCCTTCCCAGCCCTTGATGCCGTCGGGTCCGGCCTCGTCGGGTCCGGGAATGGTGTGCCAGCGCCAGGCCAGCGTGCCGTCCTTGGCGTCGTAGGCGCTGATGAAGCCGCGGATGCCGTATTCGGCGCCGGAGATCCCGATGATCACCTTGTCCTTGTAGATGACCGGCGCGTGGGTCTCCGAATAGCCCATCTCGCTGTCGGCGACCTCGACGTCCCATTCCTTCTCGCCGGTCTTCTTGTTCAGCGCGATCAGATGGGCGTCCAGCGTGCCCATGAACAGCTGGTCGCCCAGTATGGCGACGCCGCGGTTGTTGGGGCCGCAGCACAGGTAGTTGGTCGCCAGCTTGTGCTGGTGGTGCCAGAGCTGCTTGCCGGTCGCCGCGTCGATGGCGAAGACGTGGTTGTAGGGGGTGGTGATGTACATCACCCCGTCCTGGACGATCGGCGTCGTCTGGAAGGAGCCGACGACGCTGGTCTGGAAGATGTACTTGACCTTGAGGTTCTTGGCCGTCTCCGGCGTGATCGCCGTGCTCGGCCAGTGGCGCATCTGGCCGAGGTCGCCGCCGTAGTTCAGCCAGTTCCGGCTCTGCTGGCCGGCGGCGACCAGTTCCTCCCAGGTCGCGGCGCCGGCCGGCGTCCCGAACGCCGCTCCGAACAGCATGACGGCGGCGGCCGTCGCCCACCACCTTGCACGCATGGATCGCCTCCCCATTGTGGTGCCGTTGCAAACCCTTGGGCCATCCGCCGGCCCGAACCCCGGGATGCCGCCTCGGGCCAGCCCGCGGGATCAGTCCGGCGCCGTCGCCGCCGCCTCCGCGATCGCCTGGGCGAGCGCGCGCAGCTTGCGTTCGGAATAGGCGATCCTCCGGCAGATCATGCCGGCGTCATCCTCCGCCTTGTCGAGGTGGCGCAGGTTCCAGAAGCGCGCCTGCCGGATCTCGGTGCGCCGCTCCGGCGGCGTGTCGGCCGCCTCCAGGGCCGCCGCGTCGGTGTTGACCACCTCGGCCAGCAGGGCGGAGCGGGCGACGTTGAGGCCGATCCCGTCCACCATGATGGCGCGCAGCCGGTTGGTCAGGTCGACCACGCCGGACAGCACCAGGCCGAGCGTCTCCGGGCGGTTGCCGCCCGGTTCGGCGGCGAAGCGGGCGATGGCCTCCCCGCCGGCGGCGGGCGGGTTCTCGGGGTTGGCCGCGAATTCCACCAGGGCGCGGATCCGCGGATCGGCCTCCCACGCGCGCTCCGGCGGCAGGGGCGCGCGGACCGGCGGCCGGCCGTCGGGCCAGACCATGGCGGCGGTCAGGGGCGCCACCAGAGGCTCCCGGCACGGCCAGTCGCGGAGCGGCTCGGCCCCCTGCGCGGCCGCCGGGAGCAGGAGCGCGAGAAGGAGGGCAAGAGCCGGCATCCTGGCCGTCCCCGGCACGGGGCGGCGGGAGCGCATATCCGGCATGGTCGTTTCTCTCTCCGAATGGCCGGTCTCTTGGCCTTCTTTTTGGTTCTCTCTTCGGCCCGGCAAGATGGTGGAAGAGATGCCGGCTCGATTTCTATCGCGACATTCATGATGTGGCTGGTATGTTTGTTTGTCAAATCATCACTCTATCGGCCAATGGAGCTAGCCTGATCTGGCGGCCCGCGACGCAAGGAGGGACGATGACCACCCGCATGCCGCTGCCCCGCCGATGTCCGCCGGGGCCGGCCCCCTCCGGGGGCGGTCTCCGGGTCCGGGGGCTGGGACTGGTACTGGGCTTGGCCGCCCTCGCCCTGTTCGTCCGGGCCGGCGCGCCTTCCGCCGCGCAGGACCCGGTTCCGGCCCCGGCGGCGCCGGCCGCCGGCGACACGGACCGCGCCCTCGTCGAGGCTTGCGCGCGGGAGCTGGAGGAACGCCAGGGCGGCGGGCAGGGCCATGGCCACGCCGTCACCGCCACGGCGGTGGAGCGGCCGGACGCGGTGACGGTCCGCGTGCGCCTTGCCCTCACCTCGGGGGAGGGACGGCTGCTCCAGGGGACTTGCGTGTTCCGCAACGGCCGCTTCTTCGACCTGCGCCCCTGATGCGGCGTGACGGCGCGGGCGGAGGGCTGTTCTTCCGTCGGAGAGTCCCGATGGCGGGGACTTCGTAAGGGAGGATCGGTCATGCGCGTTCTCGTGGTTTCCGCGGCCGCCCTGATGCTGGCCTTGCCGGCCGGCGCGATGGCGCAGTCGGCCAGCCCGTCCGCAACGCCGTCCGCGCCCGCTTCGGGCGCCACCCCGGGCGCCGGCAGCTCCGCCGTGCCCATGGACCAGGGCAGCGCCGGCACCTCGGGCGAGCGCTTCCACCGCGTCGACGCGATGAGCCAGGAACGGCTCCGCCGCTCGCTGGAGCAGGCGGGATTCACCAACGTCCACATCCTCGACAGCGCCTATCTGGTCCAGGCCCAGGGCAGCAACGGCGAGACCGTCACCATGGTCATCGACACCGCCGCACCGGCGGCGGCGGGCGGCAGCGCCGGCGGAGCGGCGGGCGGAGCCACCGGCTCCACGACGGGGACGGCAACCGGCAAGTAATACCGGGGCCGCCGGCACCTGGAACGGTCACGGCGCCGTGACGCCCGCCCGTTCCAGGCCGCGGATCCAGGCGAGCAGCCGCCCGTCGTGGCCCGCAGGGGCGGACAGCAGCAGGCTGGTGGGCAGGCCGTCGCCATCCGTCCCGGTCGGCAGGGCGACGCCCGGAAGGTCGAGGTGGCTGCCGAGCATGGTGTTGCGCAGCGTCAGGGCGTTGACCCGCGCGAACGCTTCCGCGTCCCGCTCCAGCGCGGCGAGCGGCGGGGCGGTGTGGACGACCGTCGCGCAGGCGAGCAGTGCGCCGTCGAGATCCGCGGCCATCCCGCGCGCAAGGCCCTTGCGGTCGTCGAGCAGGCGCGCGTAGTCGCCGGGGCGGATCGCGGCGCCCGCCGCCAGCCGCATCCGCACCCGCGGGTCCAGCCGTCCGGCGTCCGGCCCGTCGAGGACCGCGCGGTGCAGCCGGTAGGCCTCGGCGGCGACGATGGTGCCCAGGTCCCGCATCAGGCCGTGCGCCGTCTCGACCGCCGCCACCCGGCGCCGCAGGATCCGGTGCCCGGCGCGCTCGATGCGCCGGAGCGCCTCCTCCAGGTTGGCCGCGACCGCCGGCGCCATGCCCTCGGTCAGGATGCCCTCGGGCACCACCACGTCGGGGCGGCGGGTGTCGGCGACGGTGCGCCGGACGCCACCCAACAGCGCGTCGTCCAGCAACAGGATGTCCTCGACGCTGCGGGCGATGGTGCCGACGCTGTCGAGCGTCCGCGACAGCGGGAACACGCCGTCGCCGGGATAGCGGCCGCAGGAGGGACGGAAGCCGACAAGACCGTTGAAGGCGGCGGGGACGCGGACCGAACCGGACGTGTCGGTGCCGACCGCGCAGGGCACGATGCCCGCGGCGACCGACACCGCCGCGCCGGACGACGAGCCGCCGGGCACCACCGGCACGCCGCGGGCGTGCGGGTTCGGCGGCGTCCCGAAATGGGGGTTGAGGCCGAGGCCGGAGAAGGCGAACTCGCTGAGGTTGGTCTTGCCGATGCACACCGTCCCGGCTGCGTCGAGCCACGCCACGCAGGTGCTGTCGCGCGACGCCGTGGGGGCGGCGGCGCGCAGTGCGGCGCCGGCGGTCGTGACCGTCCCGGCGATGTCGAAAAGATCCTTCCACGACACCGGAACGCCGTCGAGGGGGCCAAGCGGCCGGCCGTCGTGGAAGCGGCGGGCGCTGGCCTCCGCGGCGGCACGGGCGCGCCCGGCGGTCAGCGTGATGAAGGTGCCGGCGAGCGCCGGATCGGCGGCCCGCGTCAGCGCGGCTTCCGCCACCGCGACCGGGTCCAGCCCGGACGCCGGATCCCGGTAGGCGCGCTGGAGGGCGCGGATGCCGGCCGGGGGATGCATCAGGGGCATGGGGATCCTCCACTGTCCGCTCGTCCGCCAGCCTCATCCGCCGTCACGCCGCGCGGTGCAATCGAGAAAAGGTCAACCGGCCTTGAGCCGCGGGCGGCTCGATCCGATTGCCCTTGAGCCGCCCGCGGCTCGATCCGACGGCTTTTGAGCCGCCCGCGGCTCAACCCGGCTGCGAAAATTCTCAATTGTCGGGCGGCGGGCGGCGGGCGACCGTTCGCGGAGGGTGCGAACGCGCATCCGAACAACAGGGGAGGGAACGGTCATGGACGGTACGGCGCATTCCGGACACCGGCACGGCAACCCGCCGGACGGCTTCAACGACACGATCAGCTCGCCGGTCGAGCCGGATGGGCTTCCGCGGCCCGGCCGACGCTATCTCCTGCCCGCCCGGCAGGGCCGCGCGGTGCGGCTGGCGGCGGGGCAGACGCTGCGGCTGGTCAACAGCGCGGGGACGCAGGTGTGCGACCTGTGGGCCTTCAACGCAGAGGACGACGCGGAGCACCTGTCCATGGAGCACCTGCGCACCGCGCTCGGCCGCATCACGGTGCGGGTGGGCGACCGGCTGGTGACCAACCGGCGGCGGCCGATCCTGACGGTGGTGCGCGACACCTCTCCCGGCGTGCACGACACGCTGATCGCCGCCTGCGACCTGCACCGCTACCGCCAGCTTGGCGTCGAGGGCTACCACGACAACTGCACGGACAACCTGCGCATGGCGATGATCGCCATCGGCGCGCCGGTGCGCGAGGTGCCGAGCCCGCTGAACGTCTGGATGAACACGCCCGTGCAGGCCGACGGCGGCATCGCGTGGCTGCCGACCGTGTCGCGGCCCGGCGACCTGTTCGAGCTGCGCGCCGAGATGCGCTGCGTGGTCGCGATGTCCGCCTGCCCACAGGACATTGTGCCGATCAACGGTGCCGGCCTCGCCCCCACCGATCTGCACTTCGAGGTCGTCTGAGGGAGGGCGCCGATGAAGGAGATCCTGGTGTCCTATGGCATCGACCTCGATGCGGTGGCCGGCTGGCTCGGCTCCTACGGCGGGGAGAACTCGCCGCGCGACATCTCGCGCGGGATGTTCGCCGGGGCGGTCGGGGTCCCGCGCCTGCTGGAGCTGCTGCGCCGGCACGACATCCGCGCCACCTGGTTCGTGCCCGGCCACTCCATCGAGACCTTCCCGGAGCAGGTCCGCGCCGTTGCCGACGCCGGGCACGAGATCGGCCTGCACGGCTACTCGCACGAGAACCCCTTGTCGATGAGCCGGCAGCAGGAGGCGGACGTGCTCGACCGTTCCATCGAGCTGGTGACCGCGCTGTCCGGCCGACACCCGCGCGGCTACGTCGCGCCGTGGTGGGAGATGAGCGAGAACAGCGTCGAGCTGCTGCTGGAGCGCGGCATCCGCTACGACCACAGCCTGATGGAGCACGACTGCCGGCCCTACTACCTGCGCGCCGGCGACCGCTGGACGCGGATCGACTACGGCCAGCCGGCGGCGGCCTGGATGAAGCCGCTGGAGCGCGGCGCCGAGACCGCGCTGATCGAGATCCCGGCCAACTGGCACCTCGACGACATGACGCCGCTGATGTTCATCCCGGCCATGGCGAACAGCCAGGGCTACGCCAGCGCCCGGCAGGTGGAGGAGATCTGGCGCGACCACTTCGACTGGATCCACCGCGAGCATGACTATGCGGTCTTCCCCATGACCATCCACCCTGACGTGTCCGGCCGGCCGCACGCGCTGCTGATGCACGAACGGCTGATCGCGCACATGAAGGCGCAGGAGGGGGTGCGGTTCGTCACCATGGAGGAGATCGCCGAGGACTTCGCCCGCCGTTTCCCGCGCGCCTGAACGATACCCGCATCGCGACGCCCGGCGGCGCCTCCGGCAGGGGCGTCATCGGGCGTGCTCATGTATTCGTCCGGTCGATCTGATGAAAATCTCAAGACTTCTTGAGAACTCATCGATTGTTGGCAAGACCAATCGGCGGCAACCTGCCGGCGCGTCCCTTGCGGGGCCGACACGACGATCAGGGGAGGAGACAACGATGGGCGACCGAGACCACCGGCAATCGGGCGGCGTCAGCCGCCGCGCCGTCCTGAAGACCGGCGCAGGCGCCGCTGGCCTGGCGGCGCTGGGGATCGCCATGCCGCAGATCGCGCGGGCGAAGGAACCGGCGGAGCTGACCATGCTCGCCTGGTACGGGCACGGCGAGCAGGACGCGGTGGCGGAGTTCGAGCAGCGCTTCAACGTCAAGATCCGGCCGAAATACTACGTCGGCGGCGACCAGATGCTGGCGCTGATGGCGCAGTCGCCGCCCGGCACCTACGACATCATCCACGCCGACGCGGAATACGTGGCGCAGCTCTGGGAAGCGGGCTTCATCGAGCGCCTGAACCCCGCCGATTACCCGTTCGACGATTTCTGGCCGGAACTTCAGAGGTTCGAGGGGCACTGGTTCGACGGCCAGCTCTATGCGGTGATGACGCGCTTCGGCTTCCTCGGCATCTCGCACAACATCGACGCGCTGCCGGAAAGGGAGGCGCGCAGCTACCGCGTCCTGTGGGACCCGAAGGTGAAGGGCCGTCTCGGCCACCTCGACTGGCATCTGCCGAACGTCGCCTGCGTGAGCCTGTTCAACGGCAACAAGGCGCCCTTCGACCTGACCGCCGCGGCCTGGGCGAAGACGCAGTCGACGCTGTTGTCGCTGAAGCCGCAGGCGCGCGGCATCTACGACTACGGCGGCCTGCTGTCGGCGCTGAAGACCGGCGAGGTGGCCGTGGTGCCCGGCATCGGCGACTGGATCACCGGCGTGCTCGCCCGGGACGGCGCCCGCGTCACCACCACCATCCCCGAGGAGGGCGGGCTCCAGTTCACGGAGTCCTTCTCCATCGGCCGCGGCAGCCGGCGCGCGGACCTCGCCAAGGCGTTCATCCAGTACGCGCTGTCGCCGGAGGGGCAGGTGCGCCAAGCCATGCTGAAGGCCTACCCCGCGCTGATCCCCAGCAAGAGCGGCTGGAAGCGGCTCAACGACCACCACCCGGACGAGGCGAAGCGCCAGCGCATGCTGCTGAACGGCCCGAACGCGATGGACGACATCCGCCAGGGCCGAATCCACATCCGCCGCCTGCCGGTCCGGCAGTCGCTGGAGGAGTGGAACGACCTCTGGTCCCGCTACAAGAACGCCTGATGCGGACGGCGCCTGAAGGCGCCGTCCGCATCACCCTCTTGATCAATGCTATCGCATTGATCTGTTGGGTTTTACCGGCGGCGTTCAATGGACGTGTTCAGGCGCCGCCGGTATGACCCGCAACCCGGTGGACGGCGCCCGCGCGGCGGCCGTCCGCCCGCGATCCGACCGGGACACACCATGACCACCGGACCCCTTGCCCTGTCCGCCCGGCTGCGGCGGATGCTCTACTGCGCGCTGTGGGCGGCGCCGATGCCGGCGTGGCAGCTCGTCTTCTTCGCCGCCCCCTTCGCCCTGCTGGCGGCGCTGTCGTTCTGGAGCGTGCGGAACTTCCGCCTGGTGCCGGATGTCAGCACCGCCGCCTGGACCTGGATGCTGACCACCGGCTACGTCTGGGACACGCTGCTGCGCACGCTGGCCTACGCGGGTGCGGCGGCGGCGCTGGTGACGCTGCTGGCCTTCCCGGCGGCGCTCGCCATCGCCTTCGTGCTGCGCCCGCGCCCGCGCGCGGCCGTGCTGGCGCTGCTGGTGGTGCCGTTCTTCACCAGCTATCTGGTGCGCGTCTATTCCTGGCAGACCTTCCTGGCCGACAACGGCATCGTCAACGCGCTGCTGCGCCCGCTCGGCCTCGACGTGGCGGGGATGCTGAACTCGCCTTTCGCCATGATGGTCGGCTACGCGACGCTGTGCCTGCCGCTGGTGGTGATCCTCCAGTCCATGTCGCTGCTCGCCATCGACCGGACGCTGATCCACGCCGCCCACAACCTGCGCTGCGGGCCGTTGCGCTCGGTGTCCGCGGTGATCGTGCCGGCGGCGCGGCCGGGCATCGTGGTGGGCGCCGTCTTCGCCTTCATCCTGTGCTTCGGCGACTTCGTCACGCCGCTCTACCTCGGCGGCGGCAAGCACCCGACGCTGGCGATCCTCATCGCCGACACCGTCAAGGCCGGCCAGCAGTGGCCGAGGGCCGCGGTGGTGGCGCTGGTGATGATGGCCGTCCTGCTCGCCACCGCGCTGGCCGCGCTGTCCTTCGCCTACCGCCGGAGGGGCTCATGATCGGCAACCGCTTCGTCCGCTGGGGGCTGCGCGGCTATCTGGCGCTGGTGCTGCTGTTCGCCTTCGCTCCGATCGCCGCCAGCTTCGTGTTCTCCGTCAATTCCGACCGCTTCCCGTCACTGCCGCTGGGGTCCTTCACGCTCGACTGGTACCGGGCGGTGTTCGGCGACCCGCTGGTCGTCGAGAGCTTCCGCAACTCGCTGCTGGTCGGCCTGGGCGCCGCGCCGCTGGCCACGCTGATCGGTTTCGCCGCCGCCTACGCCGACCACCGCTTCCGCTTCGTCGGGCGACGGGCGGTGCTGGTGCTGGGCCTGCTGCCTCCGACCATCCCGGTGGTGATCCTCGGCGTGTCGATGCTGGCCTTCCTGGCGCGCCTCGGCCTGTCGGGCACGCTGGGCGCGGTGATCGTCTGCCATGTGGTGGTGTGCGCGCCCTTCGCCATGGCGGTGGCCCGCCTGCGCTTCGCGCAGATCGACCCCGACCTGGAGATTGCCGCGCAGAATCTCGGGGCCAGCGACTGGCGGGCGTTCGCCGCGGTGATCCTGCCGATGCTGTGGCCGACGCTGCTGGCCGCCCTGTTCCTGTCGCTGGCGGTGTCCTTCGACGAATACATGATCGCGTGGTTCGTGGGCGGCCTCAACGAGACGGTGCCGGTGCGCGTCCTGGGCTTCCTGCAAGGGCAGGTCAGCCCGCGCATCCACGCTATCGGCGCCGTCAGCTTCCTCGTTTCCATCCTGCTCGTCCTGCTGGCGCAGGCCTTGACCCGCCGCATGACCCGCCACTGATTCCTGGGGAGACCAACCATGACCACCAAGCCGCTCGTTGAACTGGAGCGGGTGAGCAAGCGCTACGGCGCCGTCGCGGCCGTGGACGGCCTCGACCTCACCATCGACGCCGGCGAGTTCGTCGCCATCATGGGGCCGTCCGGCTGCGGCAAGACCACCACCATCAAGATGCTGGCCGGCCTGGAGACGCCGAGCGGGGGCGAGATCCGCCTCGCCGGCCGGCGGGTCAACGATCTGCCGGTGTGGGAGCGCGACACGCCGCTGGTCTGGCAATCGCTGGCCCTGTTCCCGTTCCTGACCGTGCTGGAAAACGTCGAGTTCGGCCTGCGGATGCGCGGGGTCGAGCGCGCCGAGCGCCGCCGCCGCGCGCTGTCCTGGCTGGACCGGCTGGGCCTTGCGGAGTTTGCCGGGCGCAACATCGCCGACCTGTCGGGCGGCCAGCGGCAGCGCGTGGCGCTCGCCCGGTCGCTGGTCACGGAGCCGCCGGTCCTGCTGCTGGACGAGCCGCTGAGCGCGCTCGACGCCCACCTGTCGGTGCGCATGCAGGCGGAGCTGAAGCGCCTCCAGCGCGAGATCGGCATCACCTTCGTCTACATCACGCACAGCCATTCCGAGGCCTTCACCATGGCCGACCGGGTGGTCATCATGAACAAGGGGCGGGTCGAGCAGATCGGAGCGCCCAAGGACATCTTCCTGCGCCCGGCGAGCCGCTTCGTTGCCCGGTTCCTCGGCGGCAACAACCTGTTTTCCGGCCGGGTGGCGCGCATGGAGCGGGACGGCGTGGTCGTGGTGACCACCGCCGACGGCAGCTTCCGCGTGGCGCGCGCCGCCGCCTGCGGCGCGCAGGTCGGCGATGCCGTCGACCTCAACGTCCGTTCCGACCGCCTTTCGCTGACCCAGCAGACCGGATGGTCGGGCAACGAGGTGCACTGCCGGCTGGTCAGCGAGGTGTTCGTCGGCGCGCTCGTCAACCTGCACCTGGAGACCGCGGCCGGCACCGAAATCGTCGCCCAGTTGCAGCAGCGCGACCTGGAGATGCTGGACCTTTCCCCCGGCGCCGGCTTCGTCGCCTCCTGGCATCCCGAGGACGGTCACCTGATCGCGTCCGAAGCCCCGCCTCACCTCGCCGTCGCGGCGGAATAGGGGCGTTGAAAATTGCTTCTTGTTCGAATGAAATCATCGTTCCATGAGAGCAGGGTCCGCCACGGGGAGGGAGGGGGATGAGGAAGCTTCCGCCGCTGAACGCCATCCGCGCCTTCGAAGCGGCGGCGCGCCACCTCAGCTTCACGCTGGCGGCGAACGAGCTGAACGTGACGATCACGGCGGTCAGCCACCAGATCCGCCACCTCGAATCGGCGCTGGGCGTGAAGCTGTTCGAGCGCAACGGCGGGTCGGTCACGCTGTCACCGGTCGGCGAGCGGCTGTTCCCGGCCGTGCGCGACGGCTTTGACCGGCTGGCCGAGGCCTTCGAGGAGATCAACGACCGCCGCTCCGCCGCCACCGTCGCGGTCACCACGACGCGGGCCTTCGCCGAGCGCTGGCTGTTGCCGCGCCTGGCGGGGTTCGGGCGGCTGCACGGCGACATCACGGTGGACGTCGATGCCTCGGAGGACCTCGTCGACCTGCGCAGCGAGGGGGTGGACCTCGCCATCCGCTACGGGCGCCCGCCGGCCGACGGCGAGGGCGCGGACACGCTGATCGAGGACCGCTACGGCGTGGTGATCTCCTCGCGGGCCTGGAGCGAGGAGCGCGACCCGACGGCGCAGGATCTGCGCGGCTTCCGCCTGCTCGGCTATCGCTGGCGCAACCAGGGACTCGGCGGGCCGGACTGGCCGACGTGGCTGCGCCTCAGCGGGCTGAACGACCTGTCCGGCTACCGGATCAACTGGTTCAGCGAGGAGACGCTGGCCATCCAGGCGATGGAGCACGGGCACGGCGTGCTCCTGTGCAGCATGGTGCTGGTCGCCGACAAGCTGCGCGCCGGACAGGTCCGCCGAATCGCCGGGCCGACGCTCCCCGGCTTCGCGTTCCGGCTGGTGCCGGGTCCGCTCGCCGGGCGCAAGAAGGCCGTCCAGGCCTTCGCCGCATGGCTGCGGACGGAAGCCGCCACGGAGCGGGCCGGCGCCGATGCGCCGGCCGCGCCGCCGGGCGGCTGAGTTCAGGCCGCCTGTTCCTGCCGGGCGCCGTCCTCGGCGAGCAGGCGGTCGACCAGCCGGTCCACCGCCGCCTCGGCGTCGGCGATCGAGCGGGCGAGACGGTCGCCGCCGAACTCGTCGTATTCGACGGCGACCTCGTGCACGTCGGTGATGCCGATGTAGCCGAAGGCGGTGCGCAGTTGCGGCTCCACGTGGTTCATGGCGGCGATCCGCCCCCCCGCCCCGTAGCCGCGGTCGCCGCGCGAGCCCAGCGCCACCAGCGTCTTGCCGTAGGGCGTCAGGAGCGGCCAGTACGGCTCGCCCTCCCGCGAGCGGTCGAAGCCGAAGGTGCGGCCGACGCGCACGATGTTGTCGATGTAGGCCTTCATCGGCGCCGGCACGCCGAAATTGTACATGGGCACGCCGGCGACGATCAGATCGGCGGCAATCAGCTCGTCCACCAGCTCGTCGCTGGTGCGCAGCGTCTCGCGCATGGCGTCGGTGCGCGCCTCGGGCTTGGTGAAGGCGGCGTGGATCCATGCGCCGGTGACCGGCGGCGGCGGGGCGAGGCCGACGTCGCGGCGCAGCACCACGTCCCGTGGCCGGGCGGCGTGCCAGCGCTCGACGAAGCGGGCGCTGAGCCGGCGCGTGTGGGAGCCGTGGGGGTCGGTGCCGGAGCGGCCGGGCCGGGCGCTGGAATCGATGTGCAGGATGGTCGTCATGGCGCGGGTGCCTCCTGGGGGGATCCTGTCTTCGCGCCAAGAGATCGCCGGAACCGCCGCTTGCGGCAAATTCGAACTCCTCAGCCGGGGGATGAACGGAATTCAGCCATGGAGCGCGCATGAGACGCCTGCCGCCGCTCGCCAGCCTGCGGGCCTTCGAGGCCGCTGCTCGGCACATGAGCTTCAAGCGCGCCGCGGCCGAACTGGCGGTGACGCCGACCGCCATAAGCCACCAGATCAAGCTGCTCGAAGACACGCTGGGCGTGCCGCTGTTCGAGCGCTTTCCGCGGCGGCTGGTCATCACCGCCGCGGGGCTGGCGCTCTACCCCGGCCTGAGGATGGGCTTCGATGCCTTCGAGAAGGCGGTGCACGCCGCCGCGGCGGGGCGCGGGCGCCGCACGGTCACGCTGTCCGCCACCACGGCCTTCACCGCCAAGCGGCTGGTGCCGATGGTGGCGGCGTTCCGCACGGCCCACCCGGACATCGACCTGCGGCTGCACGCCTCGGACGCGCCGGTGGACATCCGCGGGCGTGCCGCCGACATCGCGGTTCGCTATGGGCGGGGTCCCTATCCGGGGCTGCACAGCGAGGTTCTGGCGATCGACCGCTTCGCCCCGGTCTGCCACCCGCGGCTCGGCATCCGGTCGGCGGAGGATCTCGCGCGGACGACGCTGATCCATTACGAGTGGCGCCGGGTCGAGCCGGAAACGCCGGCCTGGCGCCGCTGGCTCGACCACGCGGGAATGGGCGGAGCGGTCGACGCGGACGGCGGGCTGGTGTTCAGTGACGAGGGGCACGCCATCCAGGCCACCATCGCCGGACACGGGGTGGCGCTGCTCAGCCTGGTGCTGGTCGCCGGGGAGCTGGCGGACGGCACGCTGGTGCAGCCGTTCGGCCCGGTGCTCGGCGGCTACACCTATCACGTCGTCCATCCCACGGACCCGCCGGACGGCGATGCCGTCGCGGCGGTGCGGGACTGGCTGAAGACCGTTGTTCCGCCCCCCGCCGCGGTCGCAACGCCTCGTCTCCGCTGACGCGCTCTGGGAATCCGGGGACGCCGGCCCGGCATGCGGCCGGGACCGGACCATGGAGGTGGTCCTGCGCACCGGCATCGACCGGCATCGACCGGCACCGGACGGCCGCGTTCCAGGCATTTGCCCAAAAATTCGCCAGGACACTCAATCCGCTCAAAATTTGGGCGGATCGACGGGCCGCGGGCCGTCCGCCGGCGGGCCGTCACGGCGGCGGGCGTGGCGGATTTGCTGCGCCCTGGCCGTCGCCGCCCCCGGGTTGAGCGATGTGGCATCGCATTTGCGAAAGACCTTCCCGTGGCGCCCACGAGGGGCGGCCGAAACGAACGGGGGGTTCACACGATGATGAAGACGGGTCGTACTCTGGCGGCCGCCGCGGGCCTGGCTCTGTGCGCCGCGGCTGGATTCGCCTCGCCCGCACTGGCGCAGGACACCATCAAGGTGGGCATCCTGCATTCGCTCTCCGGCACCATGGCGATCAGCGAGACGACGCTCAAGGACGTCATGCTCATGCTGATCGAGGAGCAGAACAAGAAGGGCGGCGTGCTCGGCAAGAAGCTGGAGCCCGTGGTCGTCGATCCCGCCTCCAACTGGCCGCTGTTCGCCGAGAAGGCCCGCGAGCTGCTGACCAAGGACAAGGTGGCGGCGGTGTTCGGCTGCTGGACCTCGGTCAGCCGCAAGTCGGTCCTGCCGGTGTTCGAGGAGCTGAACGGCCTTCTGTTCTACCCCGTCCAGTATGAGGGCGAGGAATCCTCGCGCAACGTCTTCTACACCGGCGCCGCCCCCAACCAGCAGGCCATTCCGGCGGTCGACTACCTGGCCGAGAAGGAAGGCGTGCAGCGCTGGGTGCTGGCCGGCACCGACTACGTCTACCCGCGCACGACCAACAAGATCCTGGAGACCTACCTCAAGTCCAAGGGCGTCAAGTCCGAGGACATCATGATCAACTACACCCCGTTCGGCCATTCCGACTGGCAGAACATCGTCGCCGACATCAAGAAGTTCGGGTCCACCGGCAAGAAGACCGCCGTCGTCTCGACCATCAACGGCGACGCCAACGTTCCCTTCTACAAGGAGCTGGGCAACCAGGGAATCAAGGCGCAGGACATCCCCGTGGTCGCCTTCTCGGTCGGCGAGGAGGAGCTGGCGGGCATCGACACCAAGCCGCTGGTCGGGCATCTCGCCGCCTGGAACTACTTCCAGTCGGTCGACACCCCGGAGAACGCCGAGTTCATCAAGAAGTGGCAGGGCTTCACCAAGAACGACAAGCGCGTCACCAACGACCCGATGGAGGCCCACTACATCGGCTTCAACATGTGGGTGAAGGCGGTCGAGAAGGCCGGCACCACCGCCCCGGACGCGGTCATCGACAGCCTGATCGGCGTCGCCGTGCCGAACCTGACCGGCGGCTATTCGGCCATGCTGCCGAACCACCACATCACCAAGCCGGTGCTGATCGGCGAGGTGCAGGAGAACGGCCAGTTCGAGACCGTCTCCAAGACGCCGGGCCTGGTCGCCGGCGACGAGTGGTCGGACTTCCTGCCGGACAGCAAGGACCTGATCGCCGACTGGCGCGCCCCGATGTCCTGCGGGAACTTCAACGTGAAGACGGGCAAGTGCGGCGGCAAGGGCTCGTGACGGCGGCCTGATGCCGTCCTGAACGAACGAGGCGCCGCCCCCCGTCCCTCGGCCCGTCCCCCGCCCCTCCCCCGCAGTACGGGGGAGGGGCGGGGTGGGGTGGGGGGCCGACCCTCCGCGAACGCCGCTCCCCTTGCGAAAGAACACCGCGATGCGACGCGCACTGTCCTGGCTGCTCGCCGCCGTCCTGGCGGTCGCGGCAGCCTCCGCGGCCTCCGCCGCCGATCTTCACCCCCTGGTCCAGGCGCTGGGCACCGGCAGCTACGCCGACACCGAGAAGGCCGTCGCCAGGCTGGCCGAGGCCGGCGACCCGGCGGCCGTCCCGGTGATCGAGGCGTTGCAGGCGGGCGACCTCCATCGGCGCAAGGCCGACGGGCTGGTGGTGCTCGCCCGGCCGGCCGCCGCGGGCGGCGGCTACGCGCTGAGCGACCCGCTGACCGGCGCGGCACTCGGCGAGGCCGAGCGCGGCGCCGTCGAGAAGATCCGGATCAACAACAGCCTGCGCCGCTCGCTCAGCGCCGCGCTCGGCGCGTTGACGCTGATGAGCCCCGACCCGCAGACCCGCCGCCAGGCGGCCGAGGCGGTGTTCAAGAGCCGCGACGCCGGCGCGCTGGAGACGCTGGACAAGGCGCTGGCCGGAGAAAGCGACGCCGGCCTGCGCCGTGCGTTCGCCGAGGCGCGGGCCTCCGTCCTGCTCGCCGCCGGCGGCAGCGAGGCCGACCGGCTGGCCGCGGTGGAGACGCTGAAGGCGCGGGG
>JAEZHQ010000049.1 GCA_023416455.1 Pseudomonadota bacterium
ACCGCATGTATGACGGCGGCACGACGCTGGAGGCCACCAAGGAGGCCGTCCACGCCAAGGCCACCATCTCGCTCCAGGAATACAACACGCCGCAGTCCCTCCAGTTCATCAAGGAGAAGGGCCAGGACGTCGCCAAGTTCAACTACCCGCTGGGTGTTGCGGCGACCGACGAGCTTCTCCTGAAGCTGGCCGAGCTGTCGGGCAAGGCGGTCCCGGCCGAGCTGAAGCTGGAGCGCGGCCGCCTCGTCGACGCCATCGCCGACAGCCACACCCACCTGCACGGCAAGCGCTTCGCCGTCTACGGCGATCCGGACTTCTGCCTGGGCATGAGCCGGTTCCTGCTGGAGCTGGGCGCCGAGCCGGTGCACATCCTGTCCACCTCCGGCTCCAAGAAGTGGGAGAAGCAGGTCCAGAAGCTGCTCGACGGCTCGCCGTTCGGCAAGTCGGGCAAGGCCTACGGCGGCAAGGACCTCTGGCACCTGCGCTCGCTGCTGTTCACCGACCGCGTCGACTACATCATCGGCAACAGCTACGGCAAGTATCTGGAGCGCGACACCAAGATCCCGCTCATCCGCCTGACCTACCCGATCTTCGACCGCCACCACCACCACCGCTACCCGACCTGGGGCTACCAGGGCGCGCTGAACGTGCTGGTGCGCATCCTGGACCGGATCTTCGAGGACATGGACGCCCGGACCAACGAGGTCGGCGTGACCGACTACTCGTTCGACCTCGTCCGCTGAGGACAGGAGCCCGCAAAGACCGGCGGAACGGGACCCATCCACCCGCACCGCCGGTCTCTCGACGGACAGCCGGAGGACGCCGCAAGGCGTCCTCCGGTTTTTTCTTGGTGGGCCGCCGCCCTCGCCCGCACCACCGGCCGCCACCGGCCGCTCTTGTGCGACATCCGACAGCGAACCCCGACAAAGCCCCGCCATTGTCAGCTATCGCACAGCCCGCCAGAGACCGGACAATCGTTTTATATCAATATCTTATACGATCATCCCGGCGGTGGCACGGCCCCTGCAAGAGGGATTGGCGGGCGCACCGATGCCGGTGCCAAGGCGGGAGATGGACATGCTCCAGGAAAAGCTCCAGGAGGTCTTCAACGAGCCGGGTTGCGCGACCAACCTGGCCAAGCCGGAGAAGGAGCGCAAGAAGGGCTGTGCCAAGGCCCTGAAGCCCGGCGCCGCGGCCGGCGGCTGCGCCTACGACGGTGCGATGATCGCGTTGCAGCCGATCGTGGACGCCGCCCACCTCGTGCACGGGCCGATCGCCTGCCTCGGCAACTCCTGGGACAACCGGGGCTGCAAGTCGTCGGGCTCGCAGCTCTACCGGACGGGCTTCACCACCGACCTGTCGGAACTCGACATCATCCACGGCGGCGAGAAGAAGCTGTACAAGGCGATCAAGGAGATCGTGCAGCAGTACGACCCGCCGGCGGTCTTCGTCTACCAGACCTGCGTCCCGGCGATGATCGGCGACGACGTCGAGGCGGTGTGCAAGTTCGCCACGCGCAAGCTGGGCCGGCCGGTCATTCCGGTGATGGCGCCGGGCTTCGTGGGCTCGAAGAACCTCGGCAACAAGCTGGCCGGCGAGACCCTGCTCGACCATGTCATCGGCACCGTGGAGCCGGCGGTCACCACCCCAACCGACCTCTGCATCGTCGGCGAGTACAACCTTGCCGGCGAGCTGTGGCTGGTCAAGCCGCTGCTGGAGGAGATCGGCGTCCGCCTGCTGTCCTGCATCTCCGGCGACGCCCGCTACCACGAGGTTGCGCAGGCGCACCGGGCGCGGCTGACCATGGTGGTGTGCAGCCAGGCGCTGGTGAACGTCGGCCGCAAGATGCAGGAACGCTGGGGCATCCCCTATTTCGAGGGCTCCTTCTACGGCGTGTCGGACATGTCGGACACGCTGCGCACCATGGCCCGCATGCTGGTGGAGCGCGGCGCCGACACGGCCATCATCAACCGCGCCGAGAGCGTCATCGCCCGCGAGGAGAGCCGCGTGTGGCGGCGCCTGGAGCCCTACCGGCCGCGCTTCGAGGGCAAGCGCGTCCTCCTGTTCACCGGCGGCGTGAAGAGCTGGTCGATGGTCAACGCCCTGGAGGGCGCCGGCCTCACCATCATCGGCACCTCGACCAAGAAATCCACCCGCGAGGACAAGGACCGCATCAAGGCGATGAAGGGCGAGGAGTTCCACCAGTGGGACGACCTGAAGCCCCGCGACATCCACCGGATGCTGAGCGAGAGCAAGGCCGACATCATGATGTCGGGCGGGCGGTCGCAGTTCATTTCGCTGAAGGCGAAGGTTCCCTGGCTCGACATCAACCAGGAGCGCCACCACGCCTACGCCGGCTACGACGGCATCGTGAACCTGTGCGAGGAGATCGACAAGACGCTGTCCAGCCCGATCTGGCGCCAGGTGCGGCTGCCCGCCCCCTGGGACGCCCGCCCCGGCCGCCCAACGGCGGAGGCGTGACCATGGCCCACATCCAGCGCTTTCCGCATTCGGCCAAGGCCGCCTCCACCAACCCGCTGAAGATGAGCCAGCCGCTGGGCGCCGCGCTCGCCTTCCTCGGCGTCGACCGCTGCCTGCCGCTGTTCCACGGCTCGCAGGGCTGCACCGCCTTCGGACTCGTCCTGCTGGTCCGCCACTTCCGCGAGGCGATCCCGCTCCAGACCACCGCCATGGACCAGGTGTCCACCATCCTCGGCGGCTACGACAACCTGGAACAGGCGATCCGCACCATCCACGAGCGCAACCAGCCCGCCCTCATCGGCGTCGCCACCACGGGCGTCACCGAGACCAAGGGCGAGGACATGGGCGGCCAGTACCGGCTGTTCCGCCAGCGCAACCCGGACCTCGCCGGCCTCAACCTCGTCTTCGCCAACACGCCCGACTTCGCCGGGGGCTTCGAGGACGGCTTCGCCGCCGCGGTCACCGGCATCGTGGAGGAGATCGTCCAGCCCGCCGCCGCCACCGTGAAGGGGCAGGTCAACGTGCTGGCCGGCGCCCACCTGACGCCGGGCGACGTCGAGGAGCTGCGCGAGCTGATCGAGTCCTTCGGCCTCGACCCCATCATCCTGCCCGACCTGGCGCTGTCCATGTCCGGCCGCCAGCCGTCCGACTTCACCGCCACCTCGCTGGGCGGCGTGACGGTGGAGCGGATCGCCGCCATGGGCGCCTCGGAGGCCACCCTCGCCATCGGCGAGCACATGCGCGTCGCCGCCGCCGCGCTGGAGCTGAAGACCGACGTGCGCACCGTCTTCTTCGACCGGCTGACCGGGCTGGAGGCGTCGGACCGCCTGGTCCGCACGCTGGCCGAGCTGTCCGGCCGCCCGGTGCCGGCGCGCCTGCGCCGCCAGCGCGAGAGCCTGGTGGACGCCATGCTCGACGGGCATTTCTTCTTCAGCCACAAGCGCATCGCCGTGGCGCTGGAGCCCGACCTGCTCTACGCCGTCACCAGCTTCCTCGGCGACATGGGCGCCGAGGTGGTGGCCGCCGTGTCGCCCACCCAGACCGCGGTTCTGGAGAAGCTGAAGGCGACCACCATCATGGTCGGCGACCATTCGGACGTCGAGACGCTGGCCCGCGACGCCGACCTGATCGTGTCCAATTCCCACGGCCGGCAGGGCGCGGCGCGGCTGGGCGTGCCCCTGCACCGCATGGGCCTGCCGATGTTCGACCGGCTGGGCGCCGGCCTGAAGGTCAGCGTCGGCTACCGCGGCACCCGGGAACTTCTGTTCGAGATCGGCAACCTGTTCCTGGCCCGCGAGATGGACCACGACGGCCCCGCCGGCCCGCAAGGCCACGGGCACCACCAGGAGCAGCCTTGCGGGAGCGGATCATGCGGATGCAACGCCGGCTGAGCGTGGTCGGCGCGCGCCGGACGGACGGCCCGCCCAATGGAGGATCGATGAAAGTCGCTTTCTGCACCCAGGACATGCAGCACGTCGATGCGCATTTCGGCTGGGCCAAGAACATCGTGGTCTACGAGGTGGACAAGGACGGCTACGCCCTGGCCGAGACCTTGCAGTTCGGCGGCTCGCTGTTCGAGGACGGCAACGAGGACAAGCTGGTCCCGAAGCTCGAGGCGCTGGCCGACGTCTCCATCCTGTACCTGTCGGCGATCGGCGCCTCGGCCGCCGCGCGCGTGGTGGCCCGCAAGATCCACCCCGTGAAGGTGGAGGCCACCGACAGCATCGTCACCCTGCTCGACCGGCTGGTCGAGACCATCAACGGCACCCCGCCGCCCTGGCTGCGCAAGGCCCTGTCCAAGGGACGGCCCGCGGAGTCCAGCTTCAGCGAATTCGCGTTCGACGAGGAGGATTGAGACCATGGCCGACACCGCCGTCGCGGCCGAGAGCGATCTCGCCGAAGAGTTCCGCAAGACCCTGGTCCTGCTGTTCCGCGCCGAGGACAGCTACGGCGCCTGGGAAGGCAAGAGCGACGACGCGATCCTGGCGCCCTTCATCCTGGACAAGGAGGCCCGCGCCGCCCTGCCCATCATCGGCGACCCGGACCCCGACATCCTGTGGCGCCTGGAACTCTTCTACAAGGCCGTGGGCATCACGGTGGAGAAGAGGACCGGCATCATGGCCTCGCCCATCATGAAGATGAGCCACGAGGGCTTCGGCCGCATGGTGCTCACCGCCGGCCGCCTGGTGGTGGTCTCCAAGCATCTGCGCGACGTGCACCGCTTCGGCTTCCCCTCGCTGGAGAAGCTGTCGGCCGACGGCGCCAAGCTGGTCCGCGAGGCCGTGGCGCTCATCGAGAAGTTCCCCGAGGTGGCCGAGCTGTGATGCGGACGGCGCCTTCGGGCGCCGCCGATGTGAGGAGACGGAGATGAGCGACCCCGCCGCGATCGACGCCCTGAAGGACGAGATCAAGAAGCTGAACGCCCGCGCCACCCAGAAGAAGATGGACCTGCACGACCTGTCGGAGGAGCTGCCGCAGAACTGGCAGAGCATCCTTCAGGTCGCCCAGGAGACCTACGACGCCTACCGCACGCTGACCGAGAAGCGCGCCGCGCTGAAGGCGCTGGAGAAGGCGTCGGCCTGACCGCAATGTCTTGGATGAGGAGCAGAACATGGGAGATTTCGTGACCGGCACCACGCGCGGCGGCGCCGCCTGGACGCCGAAGTTCGTGGAGAACATCGACCGCAAGCAGTGCATCGGCTGCGGCCGCTGCTTCAAGGTGTGCGGCCGCGACGTGCTGGAGCTGATCGGCATCACCGAGGACGGCGACATCGTCGACGCCTTCGACGACGAGGCCGAGAAGAAGGTCATGAGCATCAAGAACGCCGGCAACTGCATCGGCTGCGAGAGCTGCGCCAAGGTCTGCTCCAAAAGCTGCATCACCCACCTGCCGAAGGCGGCCTGACGCCCGCGGCGGGGGAGCGACGCCGTTCCCCCGCCGCCCGGCCGGCCCGGCCGGCCCCCATCCCCGTTCCCGGAGGACGCCATGGGCATTCCGCAGGCCGCTCTGCCGGGGGCGGGCGGACCCGCCGTGCTGTACCGCTGGCTGACCGACCGCCAGGGCTGCCGCAACCTCTTCGACGCCCATCTCTTCGCCTGCATCCTGGCCCGCCGCCTGCCGGCCGGCCCCGGGGCGCTCGGGCTTGCCGAACCGGCGCTGGGCCGCCTCCTCGACAAGTATTTCCCCGGCGCGCGCACCGCCGGAGCGGGCGCGGCCCCGGACGGCCCGCCCCTTCCCGCCCTGCTGCGCGCGGAGGCGGCGGACATCGCCGCCCTGCTGCTCGCCCACCGCTCGCTCGGGGCCGAGGAGGAGGAGTGGCTGGCCGCCATCATCGCCCGCGCCGCGCTCGACACGGGGGCGCTGTGGCTGGATCTGGGGCTGGCCGGCCCCCGGCACCTCGGCGCGCTGATCGAGCGCCATTTCGAGCCGCTGACCGGCCTCAACCCGACCGGCAGCCAGTGGAAGATCTTCTTCTACCGCTGGCTTTGCGCCCGCGGCGGCCTCATCCCCTGCGGCGCCCCGGTGTGCCGCGACTGCGGGGCCGAGGCGGTGTGCTTCGGGGCGGCGGAGTAGGCCGCCCGCGCGCCGCGCCTCCGCCGCGCCCCGGATTTTTCCGGGGGCTGCCGCGGATTATCCTCATTTGCCCGGCCGGGGGCGCCGCCGCTACCGTCCGTTCCGACAGCCATCGAGACGGACGATCCCCATGACACGGCGTTTCCTCTCCGCCGCCAGCCTGGCGGCGGCATTCCTGTCCTTGCCGGCCGGCGCCGCAACCCTCTGCACGGCCTTCGCCGACGCCGCGAGCGGCCGCATCCTGCTGGCGGAGGGCCGCTGCGACGAGCGCGCCACCCCGGCCTCGACCTTCAAGATCCCCTTGAGCCTGATGGGCTTCGATTCGGGCTTCCTGACGGACGGGCACAGCCCCGTCCTGCCCTTCCGCAAGGGCGATCCGGAGTGGGGCGGCGACGCCTGGCGCCAGCCGACCGACCCGACGCGCTGGCTCAAGCACTCGGTCGTCTGGTACTCGCAACGGGTGACCCGCGCCCTCGGGGAACAGCGCTTCGCGGACTATGTGCGCGCCTTCGGCTACGGCAACGCCGACGTCTCCGGCGATCCCGGGCAGAACAACGGGCTGGAACGGTCCTGGCTCACCTCCTCCCTGACGATCTCGCCGCTGGAGCAGATCGCGTTCCTGTCGCGGCTGGTCAACCGGCGGCTGCCCGTCTCCGACGGCGCGGTCGACCGGACGCTCGCGGTGATCGAGACCTTCCCGCTTGCGGGGGGCGGGACGGTCCACGGCAAGACGGGGACCGCCTACCCACGCCGGGCGGACGGGCGGTTCAACCTGACGCGCGGCTGGGGCTGGTTCGTCGGCTGGGCGGAGAGGGACGGGCGCACCGTCCTGTTCGCGCGGCTGACCCGCGACGACGGCAAGGAGGCCGGACCCACCGGTCTGCGGACGCGCGATGCCCTATTGCGGGAACTGCCGGACCGGCTGGCGGCCCTGCCGCGCTGACCCCGGATGGGGCCGGAACGCTGCCGGTTCGGCCGGCCCCATCACTCCGCCTCCAGCCCGCGGGCGAGCGCCGCGATCACCCCGTGGCCGACCTGGTCCTGCGGGTCGATCTCGGCCAGCTTGGCGAGGATCGCCCGGGCGGCCGCCACTTGGCCGCGGCGCAGGCCGATGAAGGCCAGCGCCTTCAGCGTGAACAGGAAGAAGCGCTGCGGCCCTTCCCGGCCCCAGTCGGTGCTGCCGGCCGCCAGCGAGCGCCAGTCGGCGGGAAAGCCGCCTTCGCGGGCGGCGGCGTCGAGCCCGATCCGCGCCACCCGCTCCGCCTCGTCCAGCCGCTTGTGGTTGGCGTAGAACTTGTAAAGCGCGTAGTAGACCGGCAGCACGCGCGCGCCCAGCCGGTGCGCCTCCCACAGCAGAGCCTCGCAGGCGGCCGGGTCGTGGCGGGCCCGCACCGCCGCCTGCAAACGCTCGTCGACATGCTCGGGGACGTCGCCGAACGCCATCCGCCCGTTGGACATCCGCAACTCGACCGGCCGTTCCATCCTCGCCCCTCCTGGCTGCTGGCGTCCGTCACGGTTCGCCGGACCGACGGTGCTGTATGATGCGCCGCCGCACAACCGGAAAGCCCCTACGTCCAGTGTGCGTCCTCTCGTCGCGGCTGTCGCAAACCCGACACGCGGGCGATCCGACAATGTCGGGAAGACGCCAGCCTCCCCAATCGGACAATCATTCAAAATCAATGCATTAAGAGTTGGCCCGTCCTTTGCTTATACCCTGGGCAGGATGGTCGGCATGCCCGACGGAGCTTTAGGAGGCGGCAGACATGGTGATCCTGACGGACGCGGCGGTGAACACCCTGGAGCGGGTTCTGGCGAATTCCGGCGGCGCCGCCGCGGGGCTGCGCATCGCGGTGGCCGACGGCGGTTGCGCCGGCATGAAGTACCAGATGGGCCTGGAGGCGGCGGCCGGCGACGACGACGCGGTGCTGGAGTTCGGCAGCGTGCGCATCTTCGTGGACGCCGGCAGCCAGCCATTCCTCGACGGCGTCGTGGTCGACTTCGTCGAGGGCGTCGAGGGCTCCGGCTTCCGCTTCGACAACCCCAACGCGACCGGAAGCTGCGGCTGCGGCAAGTCCTTCTCGGCCGGGTCCTGCGCGCCGGCGTCGGCGTCGAGCTGCGGCTCCGCCGCGCCGCACTGAAGACACCCACCCGAACATCCCCACCCCCGGGCACACGGTCACGCGGGAAAGGCAAGGCCTCATGTGGAACTACACCGACAAGGTCAAGGAACACTTCTTCAACCCGAAGAACGCCGGCGCGCTGGATGAGGCGAACGCCGTGGGCGAGGTCGGGTCGATCACCTGCGGCGACGCGCTGAAGCTGATGCTGAAGGTCGATCCGGGCACGCAGGTCATCGAGGAGGCGCGCTTCCAGACCTTCGGCTGCGGCTCGGCCATCGCGTCCTCCTCGGCGCTGACCGAGATGATCATCGGCAAGACGGTGGACGAGGCGCTGGCGGTCACCAACCGCGACATCGCCGAGTATCTGGGCGGCCTGCCGCCGGAGAAGATGCACTGCTCGGTCATGGGCGCCGAGGCGCTGCGCGCCGCCATCGCCAACTACAAGGGCGAGGACTGGGTCGACGACCACGAGGAAGGCGAGCTGGTCTGCAAGTGCTTCGGCATCGACGCCGCGATGATCGAGCGCGCCGTGACCGTCAACGGCCTGACCACGCTGGAGGAGGTCACCCACTACACCAAGGCCGGCGGATCCTGCCAGACCTGCCACGAGAAGATCGAGGAGGTGCTTGAGGAGGTGCTGGCCAAGTCCGGCGCGCTGAAGCCGGCCCGGTCGCACCCGCCGGGCACCGTCGGGCTGGACGCCATCAAGCCGCTCCAGACCAAGGCGCCGGAGCCGGCCGCGGCCAAGCTGACCAACGTGCAGCGCATGCAGAAGATCATGGTCGCCATCGAGGAGCTGCGCCCGCAGATCCAGCGCGACGGCGGCGACGTGGAGCTGGTGGACATCGACGGCAAGGACATCTACGTGCGGCTGACCGGCGCCTGCTCCGGCTGTTCGCAGTCGGCCGGCACCATGATGGGCGTGCAGGCCAAGCTGGTCGAGGCGCTGGGCGAGTTCGTCCGCGTCAAGCCCGCCTCCCTGCTGCCGGCGGGGGCGTGAGGCCATGACGGGCATCTATCTCGACAACAACGCCACCACCCGGGTCGACCCGGAGGTGCTGGCGGAAATGCTGCCCCTGTTCACCGAGCAGTTCGGCAACCCCTCCTCCATGCACGGCTTCGGCGCCGCCGTCGGCGGCAAGATCGAGTGGGCGCGCAAGCAGGTGCAGGCCCTGCTGGGGGCGGCCCACGACAGCGAGATCGTCTTCACCTCGGGCGGCACGGAAAGCGACAGCACCGCGATCCTCTCGGCGCTGGAGGCCTACCCGAAGAAGCGCACGGTCGTCACCAGCGTCGTCGAGCATCCGGCCGTCCTGGCGCTCTGCGATTATCTGGAGAAGAAGCGCGGCGTCACCGTCCACCGCATCCCGGTGGACGGCAAGGGCAACCTCGACATGGACGCCTACCGCGCGGCGCTGTCGGGGGACGTGGCCATCGTCTCCATCATGTGGGCCAACAACGAGACCGGGACCATCTTCCCGATCGAGGAGCTGGCGGTCCTGGCCAAGGCGGCCGGGGCCCTCTTCCACACCGACGCGGTGCAGGCGGTCGGCAAGATCCCCATGAAGCTCGCCGACAGCGCCATCGACATGCTGTCGCTGTCCGGGCACAAGCTGCACGCCCCCAAGGGCATCGGCGCGCTCTACGTGAAGCGCGGCCTGCGCTTCCGCCCGATGCTGCGGGGCGGCCACCAGGAGCGCTCGCGCCGCGCCGGGACCGAGAACGCGCCGGGCATCGTCGGGCTGGGGGCGGCCGCGCAGCTGGCGCTGCTGCACATGCAGGACGAGAACACCCGGGTCCGGGCGCTGCGCGACAGGCTGGAGCGGGCGATCCTGGCGGCGATCCCCAACTGCTTCGTCACCGGCAACCCGGACAGCCGGCTGCCCAACACCTGCAACGTGGCCTTCGAGTACATCGAGGGCGAGGCGATCCTGCTGCTTCTGAACGAGCACGGCATCGCCGCCTCGTCGGGCTCGGCCTGCACCTCGGGCTCGCTGGAGCCGAGCCACGTGATGCGGGCCATGGGCGTGCCCTACACGGCGGCCCACGGCGCCACCCGCTTCTCGCTGTCGCGCGACACCACCGAGGCCGAGATCGACCGCGTGATCGAGGTGCTTCCCGGGATCATCGCCCGGCTGCGCGCCCTGTCGCCCTACTGGGCGCAAGGGACGGCCGCGCCCAAGTCCTTCGCCCCCGTCTATTCCTAGACGGGCCGAGATCGCAGACCGGGCTTTCCCCCGCCCCGGCCCCGCCCGACGACACCCGCCGGGGCGGGCTACCCCGGCCCGGTCTGCGACCCCCTTCCCCGCCACCGATCGAGGAGGCCACGCCATGCCGAGGGCCGGTTCCGTTGTGATCAACGACACGACGCTGCGCGACGGGGAGCAGACGGCGGGCGTGGCCTTCACGCTCGACGAGAAGACCGCCATCGCCCGCGCGCTCGACGAAGCCGGCGTTCCCGAACTGGAAATCGGCATCCCGGCCATGGGCGAGGAGGAACGCGAGGGCATCCGCGCCGTCGCCTCGCTCGGCCTGAAGGCGCGGTTGATGGTGTGGTGCCGCATGCACGACACCGACCTCAAGGCGGCGCTGGCCTGTGACGTCGGCTTCGTCAACCTGTCGATGCCGGTGTCGGACATCCACATCACCCGGAAGCTGAAGCGTTCCCGCGCCTGGGCCCTGTCGGAAATCGAACGCAAGGTGAAGCAGGCCCGCGACCTCGGTCTGGAGGTCAGCCTGGGCGGCGAGGACTCCTCGCGCGCCGACATGGATTTCCTGCTGGCCGCCGCGACGGTGGCGCAGCAGGCCGGCGCCCGGCGCTTCCGCTTCGCCGACACGCTGGGGGTGCTCGACCCTTTCCAGACGCGCGCCTGCATCGAACGGCTGCGCCGCGCCACCGACCTGGAGATCGAGATCCACGCCCACGACGACCTGGGCCTCGCCAACGCCAACTCGCTGGCCGCCGTGCTGGGCGGGGCGACGCACGTCAACACCACGGTCAACGGCCTGGGCGAGCGCGCCGGCAACGCCCCGCTGGAAGAGGTGGTGGTGTCGCTGAAGGTGCTCTACGGCCGCGACACCGGCGTGGACACGCGGATGCTCGGGCCGATTTCCGATCTGGTCGAACGGGCGTCCAACCGGCCGGTCGCCGTCAACAAGTCCATCGTCGGCGCCGCGGTCTTCACGCATGAGGCGGGCATCCATGTGGACGGCCTGTTGCGCGACCGCGCAACCTACCAGAATTTCGACCCGGCCGAGGTCGGGCGCGAGCACCGCATCGTGCTGGGCAAGCATTCCGGCACGGCGGCGGTGAAGATGGCCTACGGCCGGCTCGGCATGGACTGCGACGACGCGACCGCCCGGGCGGTGCTGCCGCAGGTCCGCGCGCTCGCCACCCGCGCCAAGCGCGCGCCGACGGCGGACGAGCTGATCGCCTTCCGCGACGCCGCCCGCCGCTAAGCAGGTTTCTCCAGATCGGGCCACAGGCCCGGCCTTTCGAGCCCTGCGTACTCTATGGTTTTGCAGGTTCTCCGAGCCCGCCCATGTGTGGGCGGAGTTCGGAAAACCTGCTTAGTGTCCGGAGGATGCCCATGGCCGCCATCGACGTTTGCCCGGAACTCGACATGAAGGTGAAGGCCCCCGGCCTGTGGCGGCTGGTCCGCGAGGACGTGGCCTGCGTGTTCGACCGCGACCCGGCGGCGCGCAACAGGCTGGACGTGCTGACCTGCTACCCCGGCATCCACGCGCTGATCGTCCACCGGATCGCCAACGCGGCGTGGCGGCGGGGGCTGCGCTGGCCGGCGCGCTTCCTGTCCTATCTGGCGCGCGCCGTCACCAACATCGACATCCATCCCGGCGCGACCATCGGCCGGCGCTTCTTCATCGACCACGGCGCCGGCGTGGTGATCGGCGAGACGGCGGAGGTCGGCGACGACGTGACGCTCTACCACGGGGTGACGCTGGGCGGCACCTCCTGGACCAAGGGCAAGCGCCACCCCACCCTGGGCGACGGCGTTCTGGTCGGCGCCGGGGCCAAGATCCTGGGGCCGATCACGGTCGGCGCGGGCAGCCGCGTCGGCGCCAACTCGGTGGTCACCAAGGACGTGCCGGACGGTATGACGGTGGTCGGCATCCCCGGCCGCATCGTCCGCCCCGACGCGCAGTACCGGCTGGCCGCGCACGGCATCGACTTGGACCACCATCTGATGCCCGACCCGGTCGGCAAGGCGATCTCATGCCTGATCGACCACATCAACCGCATCGAGGCGCGGCTGGAGGCGCACGCCGCCGAAGAGGCCGCGCGCTCCCTCGCCCCGCTCGGCGGGATCACGCTGGACGGCGTCTCCTGCGACGCCTGCGGCAACATCTGCGACCAGGACCACACCTCTTGCACGGGAGCCCCGACATGAGCTTCAAGGACGATCTGGACGATCTGGAGACCGCCGAGGACTTCCTGCGTTTTCTCGGCGTCCGCTACGAGCAGCGCGTGGTCGACGTGAACCGCCTGCACATCCTGCAGCGCTTCCACGACTATCTGGCCGCCGACACCGGCTTGGAGGCCCTGGACGACGAGGGCATGGCGACCCGCTACCAGACCCATCTGGAGCGCGCCTATCAGGATTTCGTGGTGTCCAACGCCATCGCGGAAAAGACCTTCAAGGTCCACAAGGAGGAGGCGCGCCGGATGGCCGACCGCTTCGTTCCGCTGGACGCCCTGCTCACCCCGACCGCGTGACGAGCCCGTGCAGCTCGGCCGCCACGCGGTCGAGCACCGGCCGCCAGTCGTCCAGCCGATCCTGGCGGAACACGCGGGCGGTCGGGTACCAGGGGCTGTCCTCGCGCCCGGCGATCCAGCGCCAGCACCCGTCGAAGCGGGACAGCACCCAGACCGGCACGCCCAGCGCGCCGGCCAGATGCGCCACCGCCGTATCGACGCTGATGACGAGGTCGAGACGGCGCACCAGCGCCGCCGTGTCGGCGAAATCCGCCGCCCGATCCATCACGTCCACGATACGGCCCGCGAAAGGCGCCTGACGCGCCTGTTCGGCCGCCGCACCCTTTTGCAGGCTGAGGAGGCGCAGGCCGGGGATCTCCAGCAGCGGCGCGAAGCCGGACAGGGGAATGCTGCGGCGCTTGTCCGCGCGGCTCCACCGCGCGTTGGCGGCGTGCGGATCGCCCGCCCAGACCAGCCCCACCGTCAGCGTCCCCTCGCCCGCCGGCCACAGATCGGCGAAGCGATCCTCCCCGGCGGCGGCGCCGTCCAGGTAAGGCACCTCGGCCGGAACGGTGGCGAGCGACGTGCCGAACAGCGCCGGCAGGCTCATCAGCGGGCATATCAGGTCGACGCCGGTCGCCCCGCCCGGCGGATGCACCTCGGCCACGCCCTCCACGCAGGCGAACAGGCGGGTCAGCGCCGGCAGGCATTCCACCACCACCCGGCCGCCGGCCCGGGCCACCATCGGCGCGTAGCGGATGAACTGGATGGCGTCGCCGTGCCCCTGCTCGCCGTAGAGCAGGACGATGCGGCCCTCCAGCGGCTCGCCGCGCCACCAGGGCCAGCCCCGATCGGGAATGGTCACGCCGCATTGGAAGCGCACCTCGTAGGCCGGCCAGCCTTCCTCATACCGTCCGGTGATCAGCAGCGCGTGGGACAGGTTGTAGCGGACATCCGCGTTGTTCGGATCGAGCCGCACCGCGCGCCGGTAGGCCGCGACGGACTCGCCGTGCCGGTCGAGGTCGCCCAGCGTGACCCCCAGGTTGAACCAGGGCGTCGCCTCGCCCGGCGCCACCGTCAGCGCCGTCCGGTACAGCGCCACCGCTTCCGCGAAGCGGCCGGACGACTTCACCGCGTTGGCCAGCGCGAGGCGCGCCGCCGCGTGCTCCGGCTGCGCGGACAGGAGCCCGCGGAAAACGGCTTCGGCCGACGCGGGATCGCCGGCGGCCAGGCACAGCCCGCCGAGCAGCAGCGCGATCCGCCCGTCGCGCGGGTCCAGCGCGGCGGCGCGCCGCATCGGCGCGAGGGCTTCGGCAACCCCGCCGGTGTCGCGCCCGGCCAGCGCCAGATTGGCCCAGGCCGTCTCGTCGTCCGGGCGCACGGTCACGGCGGCGCGGTAGCATGGCAACGCCAAGGCCGGGTGTCCGAGATCGAACAAGGCATCGCCGGCCGCGCGCAGACCGGCCGCCACGGCGGGCCAGTCGCCGCGCGTCGCCTTCGCCAGATTGCCGCGATAGGCGGCGGAGGCCGGGTTGAGCGCGGCGGCCTGCGCGATCAGCGCGATCGCCTCGCGCACCTGCCCGCCCTGCGCCCGCACCACCCCCAGCAGATGCAGCGCGTCGGCGTGCAGCGGCTCGGCCGCCAGGATTCGGAGATAGGCGTCGGCCGCCCCGGCCAGCTGGCCGGACCGGTGCAGGCGAACGGCCTCGGTGAGGAGATCGGCGGTGGCGGACATCGTGGCGGAGAGCTTACACGCCGCGCGGCAATGCGGCCACAACCGCTGTTGCGAAGGCGACATCCGGACGGATTGTCGTTTTTACGACAATCCCGCAACGCCGTCTCAACGCAGCGTTTTCAACCACCTGACGCGATTGCGAGTGAATGGCACGGCGCTTGCTGTCCAGGCCGTCGCCGCTCCGGGACGGGCGGCCGACAGCAAGGAGACCGGGATGCACATCGTCGTCTGTATCAAGCAGGTGCCCGACAGCGCCCAAATCCGCATCCACCCCGTGACGAACACGATCATGCGGCAGGGCGTCCCGGCCATCATCAACCCCTTCGACCTCTTCTCGCTGGAAGAGGCTCTCCGGCTCAAGGACAAGGTGGGGGCGCGCGTCACCGTCCTGACCATGGGGCCGCCGATGGCCGAGACCTCGCTGCGCAAGGCGCTGTCGCTGGGTGCCGACGACGCGGTGCTGCTGACCGACCGCAAGTTCGCCGGCTCGGACACGCTGGCCACCTCCTACGCGCTGAGTTCGGCCATCGCCAAGCTGTCGGAGGAGGAGCCGGTCGATCTGGTCTTCTGCGGCAAGCAGACCGTGGACGGCGACACCGCCCAGGTCGGCCCGGGCATCGCCACGCGGCTGGGCTTCCAGCAGCTCACCTACATCACCAGGATCGAGGATCTGAATCTCGCCACCAAGGAGATCACGGTGCAGCGCCGCTCCGAGGGCGGCGTGCAGGTGCTGAAGACCGGGCTGCCCTGCATGATCACCATGCTGGAGGGCACGAACACCATCCGCTTCGGCAAGATGGACGACCTGTTCCGCGCCGCCCGCTACACGCTGAAGACCTGGAACAAGGACACCACCGGCGCCGAGGAGACCAAGGTCGGCCTCAAGGGCTCGCCCACCGTGGTGTCCAAGGTCTTCGTGCCGAAGCCCCGCGCCCAGAAGGCCAGGATGATCACCGCCGAGGGCGACAGCCCGCAGGCGTTGGCCGCGGCGGCGCTGGAGGCCATTCTCGGCGCCCAGCCCAAGCTCGCCGACGACCTGCTCGCCCGCGCCGCGGCCGGGCTGTGATGCGCCGTTCCCTGACGATCTTCCGCCGGAGTATCCGCCGATGAGCGAACCAAGCAAGCCGCAGGGACGCAAGTTCCAGCTTCCCGAGCACCTCAAGGCCTACACGGGCGTCTGGGTGATCGTCGAGCAGGAACGGGGCGTCGTGCATTCCGTGTCGCTGGAGCTGCTGGGCGAGGCCCGCAAGCTCGCGGACAAGCTGGGCGTCGAGGTCGGGGCCGTGGTGCTGGGCGCTGCCGGGCCGGATCTCGACCGGATCGCCGCCCTGTCCTTCGCCTACGGCGCGGATGTGGTCTACAAGGTCGCCGATCCGGTGCTGGCCGACTACCGCACCGATCCCTATTGCCGGGTGATGACCGACGTGGTCAACGCCTACAAGCCGGAGATCGTGCTGCTGGGCGCCACCACGCTGGGCCGCGACCTGGCCGGGGCCATCGCCACCACGCTGGCCACCGGCCTGACCGCCGACTGCACCGAGCTTGACATCTACATGGAGAACCGGTCGCTGGCGGCCACCCGCCCGACCTTCGGCGGCACGCTGCTCTGCACCATCCAGACGCTGGCCTACCGGCCGCAGATGGCCACCGTCCGGCCGCGCGTCATGGCCATGCCCGAGCGCGACGACGCCCGGACCGGCCGCGTGGTCGAGGTGTTCCCGGCGCTGCGCGAGGAGGACGTCGTCACCAAGGTGCTGAACTTCATCGCCGACCGCGAGCAGAACGAGGCGCAGCTCGCCTTCGCCGACATCATCGTGGCGGGGGGCAAGGGGCTGGGCAAGCCGGAGAACCTGAAGCTGGCCTTCGACCTCGCCCGGGTGCTGGGCGGCGAGGTCGGGGTGACCCGCCCGCTGGTGCAGGCCGGCTGGACCGGCTTCGACCGGCAGGTCGGGCAGACCGGCAAGACCGTGCGCCCGAAGCTGTACATCGCCGCCGGCATCTCCGGCGCCATCCAGCACCGGGTCGGCATGGAGAAGTCCGACCTGATCCTGGCCATCAACACCGACGCCAACGCGCCGATCTTCGACTTCGCCCATCTCGGGCTGGTCGGCGACGCGCTGACCATCCTGCCGGCCCTGACCGACGCTTTCGGCAAGCGCCTCTCGGTCAACCGGCTGGCCGGCTAAGCAACCGGACGAACAGGAGCCAAAAGGACATGGTCGAAAAGTTCGACGCCATCGTCATCGGTGCCGGCCCGTCCGGCAACGCGGCGGCCTACACGCTGGCCAAGCAGGGACTCAGCGTCCTTCAGCTCGAGCGCGGGGAATATCCCGGCGCCAAGAACGTCCAGGGCGGCATCATGTACGCCGCCGAGCTGGAAAAGATCATCCCGGACTTCCGCGAGGATTGCCCGACCGAGCGCCACATCATCGAACAGCGCATCTGGCTGCTCGGCGACGACAACTACATCGGCACCAACTACCGGTCGGACGCCTTCAACAGCGACAAGCCGAACCGCTACACGATCATCCGCGCCAACATCGACAAGTGGTTCTCCGAGAAGATCCGCGAGGCCGGCGGTCTCCAGATCTGCGAAACCACGGTGACGGAACTGATCCGCGACGCCTCGGGCAAGGTCATCGGGGTGCGCACCGACCGCGAGGGCGGGGAGATCCACGCCGACGTGGTCATCATGGCGGACGGTGTGAACGCCCTGCTGGCCCGCCGCTCCGGCTTCCAGCCGGAACTGGCGCCGCAGAACGTCGCGCTGGCGGTCAAGGAAATCCTGTTCATCGATCCCGAGTTGATCCAGCAGCGCTTCGGCCTGAAGGACGAAGAGGGCGTGGTCATCGAGATCATGGGCAAGGTGACCAAGGGCATGGTCGGCACGGCGTTCCTCTACACCAACAAGGAATCGCTGACGATCGGCATCGGCTGCCTGATCTCCGACTTCAAGCAGGGCTCCGTCCCGCCCTACAAGATGCTGGAGGACCTGAAGAACCATCCCGTCATCAAGCCGCTGATCGAAGGGGCGGAGATGAAGGAATACGCCGCCCACATGATCCCCGAGGGCGGCTACAAGGCGGTGCCCCAGCTCTATGGCGACGGCTGGATGGTGGTCGGTGACGCCGCCCACTTCAACAACGCCGCCCACCGCGAGGGCTCCAACCTCGCCATGGCGGCGGGCCGCATGGCGGCGGAAACGGTGATCGAGCTGAAGCAGGCCGGCAAGCCCTTCAGCGCCGCCAACCTCGCCGCCTACAAGAAGAAGCTGGACGACAGCTTCATCA
>JAEZHQ010000078.1 GCA_023416455.1 Pseudomonadota bacterium
GGGTGAGGGTCAAGCGCTGCTCGTCCAGCCGCGCCGTCAGCACGGCATGGCTGGTCTTCAGGTCGGCAACGTCCTGCTTGAGGGTGGTGATATCGTGGGACATGGCGTCGACCTTGCGGTCCATGGCGTCGACCTTGCGGTCCATGGCGTCGATCTTGCGGTCCATGGCGTCCAGTTTTCCGCCGATGGTGGACAGCAGCCCCTTCAGTTCCTCGTCCATCACAGCCCTCCCTTGTGATCATGCGGCCTGAACCGCCGGAGGTCCAGGGATTCCCGCGCACTCTTCGGACCTCTCATCGCCGCTCGATCCCTGCCTCGATTCACGGAGGGATCATCCCCGCACACGCGGGGGAACCGCGTGGGCGCGGATGTCCGCCGGGAGCGGCAAAGGTCAATCCCCGCACACGCGGGAGAACTCCCATGCCGATGATGACAGCCAACATCCGCGCGGGTCAATCCCCGCACACGCGGGGGAACCCTCATGGAGCAGGGCATCATCGGCGCCGAGCAGGGTCAATCCCCGCACACGCGGGGGAACCCTGACCGCGTGCGCGGAAGGTACGCCGACTTGGGGTCAATCCCCGCACACGCGGGGGAACCGACCAGTACATCGCGGAACGGGTCGCCTACGAGGGTCAATCCCCGCACACGCGGGGGAACCGAGTTCGCGACGCGGACGACGCGGCTGTCGCAGGGTCAATCCCCGCACACGCGGGGGAACCCACCAGAAGTCGCCGGAGCAGCACCGCAAGGAGGGTCAATCCCCGCACACGCGGGGGAACCCCAGACACCCGCGCATTCTCAAACACCCGCGCAGGTCAATCCCCGCACACGCGGGGGAACCGGCTCTACCGGGAGATGACGCGGGATCCTACGGGGTCAATCCCCGCACACGCGGGGGAACCGGCCGCCCGTCCCGGCCGGATCAGAAGGCCGCGGGTCAATCCCCGCACACGCGGGGGAACCGATGAGTTCACCGAGAACTGGCGCATTTACGAGGGTCAATCCCCGCACACGCGGGGGAACCTCTAGGGTGTAAGTCCTTGTCAGTCTTTGATTGTTCAAGATTCCTCTGCTGTATTAGTCATAGCAAATTCTCTCTTTACGAGCAATACCCCATCCTGGTTCACGAGCGTCTTGGGCGGTTCGCCCAGCAGGGCGATCCCCTGGCGGGCCGGGAGGGACGGGTCGCGCCAAGTCATCACGATGGAGCCGCCGCCCAGCGTGCCGAACCAGTCGGAGAGCACCGACCATACACGCTCGCGCACGGCGCGGGTCATGGACGGGCTGGTGTAGACGCCGGGGGCGATCTCAACCATGCAGGAGGCCAGAAAGCCCCGGAAGCGGTCGGACACGTCACGGGTGACCACCACGGTCATCGGCATCGAACAGCTCCTTGATGCGCCCGATCATGGCGTCGATGACGCCGTCCTGCCGGAACGACCGGCCGGCGATCCGGCGGACATGGCGTTCCAGCGGCACCTGGGGCTCCTTCTCCGCCTGCCGCACCGCCTGGAAGGCGATGGGAAGGGTGGCGCGGTCGCGGAACAGGTCGGCGACGTCCAGCACGAAGGCGTTGGACGAGTCCTCGTGGATGAAGCCCAGTTGCGGGATGGTCGCGGTCGCGGCAACGGCCAGCCCGGCGGCGGCCTCGACCGCGCTCGCCGCATGGTTGATCGCCTGGTTGGGTGCGTCGGCGGCGTTCGGGTTGGCGCGGTCGTAGCGGCGGCCCTGCCAGCGCACGCCGTACTTGCCGGCCAGCAGCCGGTAGGTCTCCTTCATGCGGGCGCCCTCGATGCCGCGCAGCACCGCGATGTCCTGATGCGGCAGCACCTCGCCCAGCCGCCATGCGTACAGCCGGCGCGCCACCGACAGGCGGGCGCCGTCGGCGTCGGCCCACAGCCGGGCCTGGCGCCGGGCCAGCCGGCTGTCGTCGGGACCCAGCGGCGGTGCGGTGTAGAAGCGCACCCCGTCGTCGCCGACAGCGGCGAGACCGGTGCCGTGCCGGGCCGTCAGGCGCAGCGCGTCGTGGCTGACCGTCGTTCCGGGGCCGAGCAGGACCAGCGACACCGTCTGGAACGGGATGGCGTAATCGCCGGCCGACAGGTCCGGGCTGCCGGCACACTGGAAGCGCAGCGTGCCGTTCTCGACATAAAGATTGCCGCGCGACAGCCACAGCAGGCCATGGCGGTCGGCGTGCGGGATGCGCGCGGTCTCCAGCCCCAGCCGGCCCTTCAGGACCATCGCCCCTCCCCCGCCGCTCAGGCCGGCTTCAGCAGCAGCATGCCGAAGCCGAAGGCGCGGTGCCGTCCGACGCCGCGGGAGAGCAGCGCGGTGAAGGCCGCGGGATCGGTCACCTCCAGCGTTCCGGTGAAGCGCGCGTCGGGCAGGTGGGGCAGGCGCACCGGCGCGCGCGACGCCTGATCGCGGCGGAGGGGACGGACGAGGTGGAAGCCGGCCAGCGCGGCGGTCAGCAGGCGCACGCCGCCGCGCCGGTCCAGTTCGCGCTCCAGCCACGCGGTGTAGACGGCGCCGCGGTCCAGCCCTTGCGGAACGCCCTGCCGGGCGCCCTCGACAATCAGGGCGTCCACCTCCGGGCTCTCGGCGCGGTCGCCGCGCAGGCGGCGGGAGCGCTCCACGGGACAGGCGCGCACCGTGAAGCCAAGCCGCCGTCCGGCGGGAAACGCCGCCGGCATGGGCTTGGCGTCGAACCAGGCCCAGTCAAGGCTCTTGTAGACGAACGGATCGGCGAAGCCGGCGGCGTGTTCGCGCAGCTCCGCCGCCGCATGGCGGCTGTAGCCGAGCACGGTCAGGCCGGACGGGTCCGGGGTCTCGCCATCGGGCAGGGCGAAGGGCTTGGGCGCCAGCCCGCCGAACAGCTCGCCCAGCACGCTGTGCACCACATAGCCGAGATCGGTCTCCCCCACCGCCGGCAGCAGGCGGCGCCGCCGCGCCAGCTCGAACAGGCGGCGCCGATCCAGCCGCGCGCGGATCATGTGCAGGGACGGGGACGCGGTCATGACCCGGCCGCCGGTTGGTGACCGGAACGGAACAGGCGGTACAGGTCGCCTTCATGAACGACACGCTCGCCGACATGGATCTGGTTGGCCCAGTCGCGCTCGTCGACCACCAGCCGGCGGCGGACGGCGGACCGCCCGCGGGCATCCGCCCCGCCGTCGTCCGTCGCCTCGAACGGGGCGTCGTCGGCCGGCCATTGCGCCGGCAGCGGGCCGGTGCCGGCGGTGACCACCTGGGCCAGGGCATCCACCAGCCGGGCCGCCCGGAGGCGTCCGGCCACCAGCCGGGCGGACGGCAGGCACGGCTTGCGCCCGAGGAACAGCGGGCGGGCGGGCTCGTCCAGAGCCGCCTCGACGCGGTCGAGCGTCGGTTCCTCGTCGCCGGGACGCAGGCTCAGGGCGACGAGGCAGACGGAATCGGCGCGGTAATGGCGGTGGCGGATGTGGGTGCCGCTGGTCGCCTCGCCCTTGCCGCGCTCCTCCCGCACGCCGCGCGTGGTCCAGCCGGTGTCCACCAGGAACTCCTGCGACAGGTCCACCGTCTGGTAATCCTCCAGCAGGGTGCCGGCGCAGGCCAGTGCGGCGGCGAAGCGCAAGCGCTCCTGCAAGCGGCCCAGGCGCCGGAAATCACCATGGCCGTAGCCCAGCGCGTTGCCGATCAGCCCGGTCAGCATGGCGGCGCCGGGAAAGTCGCGGATCACGCCGCGCTGATCGACGGCCGGCCCGCCGAAGGCCATCAAGGGGGCTTCCAGGCGCAGGAGCAGGACGTCCGTCACGGCGCCACCGCCGCGTCGGCGACCGCCGCCCGCGCCCAGCCGGCGAGGGCGTCGAGCCCGCCGGCCGCGACCACCGGCACCGCCCGCGTGTCGGTCATGGCGGCCAGCCGGCGGGCCTCCTTCGCGCCGTACATCGCGTCGAAGGCGGCGAGCTTGCCGCCCAGCGCCGCCACCGCCCCGGCCAGAACGCCGCCGTCGGCGCGCCTGGACACCGGGTGCAGGAAGGCGTTGGCGAGCGTGCGCGGCTGGCGCCGACCCAATTCCACCAGCACCAGCTCGGCCGCCGCGTAGGGGGCGGTGGAGCCCTTCTTGGCGCCCGGCGACACGGTGGCGACGAGATGGACCAGATGCTCCACCACCCGCGCGGCGTCGGAGCGGACGGCCGCGGTCCAGTCGGCCGCGGCGCAGCCCGTGAGATTCGACACCAGAAGCGGCACATCGACCACCACATAGCCATAGAACAGGCCGCTGGTCAGCTCCGCCTCGCCGATGTGGCCGCTGCCGGTCTCGCCGCCTTCGCGGGCGAGGTCGTCCACGGCGGAGAAATAATCGTTCTCCGACTCCTCGGCATGGACGGTGAAGGCGTGCGCCACATGCACCGCGGCGTCGCCGCGCGCCAGGATGTCGGAGGTCACCATGCGCCCGAACAGCGCCGCGTCCAGCCCCGCCGCCCCGGCGGTCGCCTTGTAGAGCGCCTCGAAGTTCCGGCGCGCATCGGCGTTCTTCGGGCCGCACCACGCCTCCACGCGGGCCAGCGCGTCGTCCACCCCGCCGCCGGCGGTGACGATCGTGCGCGTGACGCGGGCGATGTGGTCGATTTCAGGCCGGCCCAGGACGATGACCTGCTTGGTCTTCAGCATGTCCTCGCCGGGAACGGCGGAAGCCCCGGCATCCCCGGACGGCGGCGCGTCGCCCCCGGCCTCCGCCTCGCCATTCCCGTTCCCGTTCCCGTTCGCATCCGCACCCGCACCCACATCCGCCTTGGCGGCCTTCCGGCCCTTGGGCTTTTTGGCCCCGTCCTTCTTGGCGGCCTTGGCCTTGTCCGATTCGCCCAGCAGCACCGCCTCCAGTTGCGCCAGCACGGCCCGGGTGAGGGCGGCGTCGCAGCCTTCGGCGATCAGCGGCTTGGCGATCTTCTCCTCGAAGGTGATGCGCGAGCGCACCGACAGGTCGGCGATGGCCGACAGCGCCCATTCGTCCTCGACCGTGCGCCAGTGCCGTTTCAGGCATTGCGAGGAGACCCGGGTTCGGCTGACGCCGCCGAACGGCATGCGCTTGGCCAGCCCGACGTCGTCGCGGTTCAGCAGGCTCGCCGGATAGGCGGTCAGCGTGTGGATTTGCAGGAACCGGGGTTCGATGCGGTCGGTCATGGATGGTCCCGTCAGGAGGCGCCGTCGCGCGGCGCGGAATCGAGGGCGGCGTAATAGTCCCGCGCGATGCGGCGGCGGATGTCCTCCGCCCGCCCCGGCTCGCGGGTCAGCAGCAGGGCGGCCAACCGCGTCCAGTCCACCGGACGCGCCCCGGCGGCCAGCCAGCCCACCGCCGCCCGCACCGCCCGGTCGAAGGTGGGGCTGTGCGGTTCGGCGCGCAGCAGGCGGAGCAGGCGGGTTTCCGGGAATCCGGCCAGCGCCAGGACGCGGCCGGGAGCGAAGTCGTGTCCCCCCTGGTGGGCTTGCGGGGCCATGCGGGCCATGCCGGCCATCACCAGCGCCCAGCCGCGCTCGCTGCCCCGGCCGGCGGCACCGCCCGCCAGCTCGGCCAGCAGGCGCCAGTATTCCGGCGCGGCGGGGGCATCCGGGTCCAGGCGGCGCAGCCGGGCCACCCCGCCGGTGCCGATCACCTCCGGGTCGATGCGCCGGGCCAGCCACGCGACCGCGCGGGGCAGCGTGCCCGTCCGCTCGGGCGGCGGCGGGGGAGTCGTCGGGGAGTCGGTCGGCGCGTCCATCGGCGGTCTACGGGCTGTGGAGGGGCATCGCGAAACGGTGGAAGAAGGCGCGCTCGAACCGTTCCTCCGCCCGCGCCAGCGCGCGGTAGCGCCGGGCGGACGGAATGGGCAGCGCCCCTTCGGCCAGATGCAGAAGCTCCCAGCCGATGCCCCCCAGCCGGCGCGGCCAATGGTCGGAACGGTCCCCGTCCAGGCTCTCCCACAGGGCGGGAAAGAACCACTCGTCCACGGCGCGGTCGTAGCGGGCGAGCCACGGGTCGGCCCGGCGGTCCGACCGGTCGAGCCCGTCACGGTCGGGACCTCCCTGGAGCAGGACCAGAAGCGCCGGCTTCAGCACCTTCAGGCGCAGGTCGGCGGCTTCCGCGACCTGCCGCTCCGCAACCTCCCCGACCTTCTGGGAGCCGGTGTCGAGGAAACGGCGGGCGCGGGCGGGAATGGGGATCTGGCGTTCGTGCAGGCCGTCGGTCTTGCCCTGGCCGCGCACCAGCACGTCGGCGGCCAGAAGGATATCGCCCGGCGGATCGTCGCGGCGGGGCCTCTGCGCCGCGGCGTGGCCGCCGGCGCCGACCGACACCAGCCGGGCGAGCAGCCGGTAGTCGAAGCCCGCGCCGCCGACGGTCAGCGCCGCCCCTCTGGCGTCCAGCGGGATCCAGGGATCGCCGACATTGCCGTTGGTGCCCTGCGCGTCGACGCGCGGCGTCTCGCTGGGGCGCGTGCGGGCGAACAGGCGGCCGTCCCCGCCTTCGACGCCCAGCCGCAACCGCCGGCACACTTCGATGCACCAGGGGTCGAGCGCCGCAAGCGGCAGCTCCTCCTCGCGCTCCCACGGCACCAGCCACAGCAGCGCCAGCCCCCCGTCCGCCCGGAACGCCTCGTGCGTCCGCAACACGTCGGCGCGGCCGTCGCGCAGGACGGCAAGGTCGCGGCGCACGCGCGGCCCCCAATCCGGCGCCGGCGCCCGGGCGACGCGCGGGCGGCTGGCGAAGCCGCCGTTCATCCGCACAATCCCGTAATTCCCGCGCCCCAGAAACCCCTGCATGGTCTGGAGGTTGACCAGCGCGTAGACCCAGTGCTCCGCCGTGGCCGCCGCCAGCCGGGCGAGCTTTACGTCGTGGTTCTTGGCGGTGATCAGCAGGTCGATCCCGTCCGGCGTGGCGATCCGGTTCTTGAACCTCTCCAGCCCGCCCGCCCCCACCGGCGATTGCAGGAAGGCCGGGCGCGCCGGATCCGCCACCACGAGGCACCAGGGCGCATCGTCCGCATGATCGGGGGTGAGCGCGCGCAGCAGCCCCGTCCAGGACGCCGCATCGGCCGGCGGCTCCTCCCGCCCGGCCCGGTGCAGAGCCAGCGCCGCAAGCTGCACCAGGAAGCAATGCCACCCCTGCCGCTGGTGCGCGGCCAGCGCGGCGAAGCTTTCCACCCCGTTCCCGAACAGGGCCGCCAGCACCTCCCCCAGCGTCATCCGCTCCACCGCTCCGCCGGGCCGGCGGACGCTGAACAGCGGATCGGAGAGGAGGCTGTGCCGGAGAGGCTGGAAGGGCATGGATGTCAACCATCCGAAGCACGACCCGAGGGGCAGGCGACACGCATTGCGTGATTAATTAATGCATTCCACAGATCAATATATTTATCAAGAGGCAATCTTGCCGATCAAGAGTGAACATACGTAAGATTTGTTCAACTTTGACCGCAAGCCTCCCCTGCGATGCCAAGCCACTCCGTGGCGCCAATCTCCTGCCTTGGCGCAAGCATCCTTGCGGTCAAGACCGAGCGACGGACGGGAAGTGCACTGCGAAACCGCCACCCATATGGCGCCATGGTACGGTGAGCCGAAACTCTGTACAGGCCCCCGAAGACGCCCGAGCGCTGAGTCGCACAGTCTTATCCCCGCGCATGCGGGGGAACCAACATGTCCGGCGGCGACACCAAGCAGGTGCCGGGTCAATCCCCGCGCATGCGGGGGAACCTTCTTGACGGTCAGGATGGCGCCGGTGACCTCGGGTCAATCCCCGCGCATGCGGGGGAACCCCCTGCGTCGGCGCAAGACTGTTCTCCCAATCGGGTCAATCCCCGCGCATGCGGGGGAACCATCAGCATGATCCACGCTGATACCAAGAGATGGGGTCAATCCCCGCGCATGCGGGGGAACCAGCACGTCCCCGGTGCCGGCCGAGATGATTACGGGTCAATCCCCGCGCATGCGGGGGAACCGAGGCAGCGGGCTTCCAACCCGCGCATGGTGGGGGTCAATCCCCGCGCATGCGGGGGAACCAAGTGAAGTATTTAGGATAGGGTATAAATTCGGGGTCAATCCCCGCGCATGCGGGGGAACCGGGACGCTCGCATTCGACAAGGAGGCTGCCGTGGGTCAATCCCCGCGCATGCGGGGGAACCCCGGCTGCGGCTAGGCCAAGGGCTACAGGCGAAGGTCAATCCCCGCGCATGCGGGGGAACCGCCAGTAGAGCTGCCGACATACCGGCCGGCAGGGGTCAATCCCCGCGCATGCGGGGGAACCATGATGTCCGATGAGGCCGTCATTCCGCATTGGGGTCAATCCCCGCGCATGCGGGGGAACCGGTAGCGATCCAGGCTCTATGAGAAGAGAAACGGGTCAATCCCCGCGCATGCGGGGGAACCTGCGTGCCGAATGTCCCGTCCTTTCGGCGACGGGGTCAATCCCCGCGCATGCGGGGGAACCGCCGGCCTGCCCGAGAAGGACCGGAAGAACTGGGGTCAATCCCCGCGCATGCGGGGGAACCATGCCGAGCGACGGCGCCGTGGGCGCCTTCAAGGGTCAATCCCCGCGCATGCGGGGGAACCTCTCGGGCGTAAGCGCTTGTCAGTCTTCGATTGTCAAAGATTCAGCTGGTGTGCTGAATCCTAGCATCTCCCGCGTTGCGTGCAATAGGCAGAACACCGCAGCGGCTCGTCAGGGCGTGGGCGCACCGGAGTCCTCGGCCGGGCGCAGGCCGAGGCGGTCATAGAGGAAGGACAGGGCGCCGAGGCGGAAACGCAGGTCCTCGGGCGTTGCGCTCAGCGCTTCGGCTTCCGCGTCCGGTGGCACCCCGCGGCACATCCAGCCGGGAACGGTCAGGGACCGGACCGGCGCGCCGAAGGGGCCGATGGTGCCGTCGGGAAGCAGCACCAGCCGGTCGTTCAGGCCCAGCCGGGTGCCGATCTCCACGTCGGCGTCGGGGAAGGCCGCGGGCGGCGGCCGGGTCCAGTCCAGGGCGTTCAGCCGGGCCTGCATCCGCTTCGCGGCGTCGGTGCCCCACAGCCTCCGGTTCAGGGCCGGCCAGGAACCGCCCAGCGCCTCGGCGAGTGCCGCCAGCGCCTCGGGGTGGGTGGCGTGCTCCACCAGCCGGCGGTTGTCCGCCGGGATCGCCAGCATCGGCTGCGCCGCCAGCGCGCGGCGGGTCGCCTCCACGGCCAGCAGATCGGGATAGACCGTGCCGAGCCCGTGGATTCTTCGCCGCACCACCCCGTCCGTGCCGATCGCCGCCGCCAGGGCGCCATCCGGCGGAATCAGGACGACCGCCAGCGGCTCCGTGAAGCCGTCCGGGCGGGCGTGGTCGCCGCGGCGCTCGTGCCGGTGCAGGCGGCCGATGCGCTGGAGCAGCACGTCGGCCGGGCACAGGTCGGTGATCAAAAGGTCGGCGTCGATGTCCAGGCTTTGCTCGGCGGTCTGGGTGGCGACGGCGACCACGCCCGCCGCCGGGGCCTCCGTGCCGAAGCGGCCTTCCAGCGCGGCGTCGAGGAGCAGCCGGTCCTCCCGCGCAAAGCGCGCGTGGTGCGGCGCCGGCCGCCCCCCGCAGCGCAGCAG
>JAEZHQ010000178.1 GCA_023416455.1 Pseudomonadota bacterium
GCGCGCTGCTGGCCCGGCGCTTCGGCCGGGCGGCGGCGGCCTGGCGCTTCACCACGGCCTCGCTGGACCGGCCGCGGGTCGTCGACGCCCCGCCCGGGACGCGGCCGGAGGTCAACCTGACCCACACCGACGGCCTGGTCGCCGCCGTGGCCGCCGACGGAATCGCGGTCGGGGTGGACGCCGAGGCGCTGGAACGCCGCGCCGTCGACCGCGACACCGCCGCCGCGGTCTGCGGACCGGAGGAGCGGGCGCTCCTGGACGCGCTGGAGGGTGACCCGCCGGCGTGGCAGCGGGCCTTCCTGCGCCTGTGGGTCGCCAAGGAGGCGTTCGCGAAGGCGATCGGCCTCGGCCTGTCGCTGCCGCTGCCGTCGGTGGGCCTGACGCCGCAGGGCGCGTTGTCCTTCGCCGACGCCCCGGCCGCCGCCGGCCGGCCCGAGGACTGGCGGCTCTGGGAACCGGACGCCGGCCCCGACCACCGCCTGTGCGTCGTCGCCCGGGCGCAGGGCGGCGGCGGCCCGCGTCTCGACCATCGCCTGCTGGACTGGCGGCGGCTGGCCGGCCTGCTGGAGGCCGGGGAGGGATGATGCCGTTTCGGCGGACGGGGGGCGTGGGGGCCGGAGGAGAGGCGCATCGGCGATGCGTCCGGATTGACAGAATGCCGCACCCCGCACAGTGTCCGTTGCCGCGCAGCGGCGTGTGTCCGTTGCCGCGCAGCGGCGAAGCCATGCCAGGGAGGCGTCGAGGAACCCCGTGACCATGCAACCCACAGCGGAGGCCGACGCCGGGACGGACGGGCGGGCGGCGCCGGTGGCGCGGCTCCGCTTCGCCGACATGGCGGTCGGCCGGTGCGCCGCGGTCGAGCAGGTGCTGACGGCGGAGGACACGCGCCGTTTCGCCGAGCTGTCGGGCGACGTCAGCCCCCTGCACGTCGATGCGGCCTTCGCGCGGTCGCGCGGATACGCGCGCTGCGTCGTGCATGGCGCCCACCTCGCGGCGCTGGTGTCGCGGCTGGTCGGCGTGCATCTGCCGGGAGAGGCGGCGCTGTTGCAGTCGCTCTCCCTCCAGTTCAAGCGGCCCGTGCTGGTCGGCAGCCGGGTGCGGGTGACGGGCGTGGTGGACCAGCTCTCCGAAGCGGTCGGGGCGGCGGTGCTGCGCATCACGGTGGCGGACGCCGACGACGGGCGGACCGTCGCGGCCGGAAAGGCGACCGTCGGCTTCACCGCGGAGACGGACCATGGACGAGCTTGACCTGATCCTGGTGACCCAGTCGAACATCGTCGACTACGAGGGCTTCGCCGACCTGCCGACCGACCGTCTGGACCTGTACCGGACGCTGGTCTACCCGCGGATGGTCCACCACGACGGCCGTTTCCGCTCGCATCTCGACTACCTGAACCACAAGGTCTACGGCACCTACTACGCCGACGCCGACTACCCGCTGCGGCGGCGGATGTACAACATCTGGAACCTGCCGGCGATGTCGGGGATGCACCTGGCGAACCATCTCGCCGGGTTCGGCATCCGGCTGCGCCTCATCAACAACCTCGATTCCGAGTGGGACTGGTTCTGCGACGCCTACGCCTCCTGCCGGCGGCCGCCGCTGGTCGGCGTGTCGACCACCTTCCACCTGACCTGGAAGGAGGTGGCGGCCACCGTGAAGAAGCTGCGGGCGCTGGATGCGGACATGGACATCGTCGTCGGCGGCGCCTTCGCCAACGCCCAGACCATCCACGACCCCGTCGCCGCGTACGAGCCGCGGATGCGCAAGTACGGCATCCGCTATGTCCTGCACGCCTTCAATTCCGAGCCGGACCTGCGCGACCTTCTGCTCGCCCGCAAGGCGGGGCGGGGCCTGGACGGGGTGCGCAACCTCGCGCGGATCGACGGCAGCCTGAAGACCGGCGCCTTCCACGCCGGGACCGCGGCGTGGAACCACCCGCTTTTGTCGCTGAAGGACTGCCCGCCGACCTGGGACCGCATCCACATGCCCTTCCTGAACCGGACGGTCCAGATCCGCACCGCGTCCGGCTGCCCGTTCAGCTGCGCCTTCTGCTCCTACCCGACCACCGCCGGGGCCTGGAAGACGGTGGAGGCCGACCATGTGCGCGCGCACCTCGATTCGGTCATGCGCATCCCCGGCGTCGACCGCATCATCTTCATCGACGACACCTTCAACGTGCCGCCGCACCGGTTCCGCGACCTGATCCGGATCTTCGCCGAATACCCGTTCGAGTGGTTCTCGTTCCTGCGCGTCCAGTATGTCGACGACGAGACCGTCCGGATGATGAAGGACTCCGGCTGCAAGGGCGTCTATCTCGGCATCGAATCGGCCAGCGACACCGTGCTGCGCAACATGAACAAGAAGGCCACCGCGCGCCAGTTCGCCGAGGGCGTCGGCCTTCTCAACAAGCACGACATCGACTACCTCGCCGCCTTCGTCCTCGGCTTCCCCGGCGAGACTGACGAGACGATCCGGGAGAACGTCGATTTCATCCGGAACAACGGCGTGCGCTACTACTCGCTCAAGGAATTCTTCTACATGGCGCACACCGGCGTGCACGAGAAGCGCGCGGAGTACGGGCTGACCGGCATGGGCAACAAGTGGTCGCACGCCACCATGGACCACGTCGAGGCATCGCGCATCAAGCTGGAGCTGTTCCAGTCGATCGAGGGCAGCACCCATATCGACCCCGACACAAGCCTTTGGTATATGGCCTACCTGTACGATCAAGGCCACGACTTCCCCGAGATCCGCCGCATGCAGACCGAGATCAACGACCGCATGAAGGCGCAGCTCCGCCCGGCCTCCGCGCCCGAGGCCCCCGCCGCGGCATGAGCGTCGCCGACCCGCTTTTCCTGGCGGTGGCGGCGGCGGCGGTCGGCGGCGTGCGGCTGCTGCCCGGGCGGGTCCCGCGCCCCTGGATCCTGCTGGGGTGCAGCCTCGCCTTCGCGGCGCTGGCGCTCGACCCGGTGTCGCTTGCGGCGCTCGCGGTCTTCGCCCTGGCCGGTTGGCTGTGCCTGGGTCCGCGGGACGGCGCGCCGGCGCCCCTTCCGCTGCCGGCGCTCGCGGTGGGGCTGGCCGGGCTGTTCTGCGTGCTGAAGTTCACCGACGCGCCGGCCGCCTTCGCCGGGCCGCTCGCGCCGGTGGTGCCGGGCGGCGCGGCGGTGCCGGCGATGCTCGGCCTGTCCTACGTGATGTTCCGCGTGCTCCATCTCGTGGTGGACGTCCGCCAGGGGGCCATTCCCCGGCCGCCGGGGTTCGGCGCCTATCTCGGCTACCTCCTGTTCTTCCCCACCTTCCTGGCCGGGCCGATCGAGCGCTACGAGCGTTTCGCCGCGCAGATGGACGCCCCCGTCCCGCCGCTCGCCCGCGCCGAGGCGGCCGGGGCGGCGGGCCGCATCGCCACCGGCCTCTTCAAGGCCGTGGTGCTGGCCGGTCTGGCCGAGCTGGCCTTCCGCGCGGCAACCGCAGGGCCGGGGGCGGCGCCGGGGATCGCGGCGGGGATGGCGGCGGGTGGGGCGGCGCTGGCCTTCACGGCGCAGCTCTACCTCAGCTTCTCCGGCTACATGGACGTGGTGATCGGCGTCGGCCGCCTGATGGGCGTCGCCGTCCCCGAGAATTTCAACCGGCCCTTCGCCGCCGCGAACTTCCTGGATGTCTGGTCGCGCTGGCACGTCACGCTGTCGGAATGGTTCAAGTTCTACCTGTTCAACCCGGCGCTGAAGGCGCTCCTGGCCGCCGACCCGCGGCCGGCCGCCGCCCCCTACTACGCCGTGGCCTGCTTCTTCCTGACCTTCTTCGTGATGGGCCTGTGGCACGGCATGACCCTGCGCATGGCCGCCTACGGCCTGCTGCTGGGGCTGGGGGTGAGCGTCAACAAGCTCTACCAGGTGGCGATGGGCCGGCGGCTCGGGCGCAAGGGCTACCAGGCGTTGACCCGGCGGCCGGCCTACGCGGCGGCGGCCCGCAGCCTGGCGCTCGCCTGGTTCGTGCTGGCGCTCGCCCTGCTGTGGCTGGAGCCGGACGCGGTCGCGGCCTTCGCCACCCCGGACGGTCTGGCGCGGCTGGCGCTGGCCGGCCTGACCGTGGCGGCGG
>JAEZHQ010000189.1 GCA_023416455.1 Pseudomonadota bacterium
TCCCATGCGGCTGGTTGCCCGCATGCTGGACCAGGAGCGCCTGGATCTGCGGCCGAATCGACTCGCTGGTCGCCGTGCCGGTGACCAGGAGGCGCCCGTCCCGTTCCACAACGTCGAGGATGGCGCAACGGATGGCCTGAAGCTCCGCGCGCAGCGCCGCCGGTTCCGCAATGGTGCCCAGCGGCGCGGTAAGGGGCTCCGGCTCCGCCGCGGCGTCGTTCGACGACGGCAATGATTCGATGGGTGGGTCGATGGGGGGCTCGGTGGGTGGCTCGATGACCGGCGAAGGCTCGATGGCCGGTGGCGCCTCATCCGGAGGAGCCTCGCTCGGATGGAGTTCCGGCGGCAGCTCGAAGAGATTCGGCTCGGTGGTGTTCGGCTCGGCTGGGGAAGGTCCGGTGGGCACGGGATCCGGAGGTGTAGTCGCCTCCGGTGGCCCCACCTCCGGGTCCGATGCCTGCCGGTCGGGGGTCGGTTCCTGGGGCGCTGGTTCCTGGGGCGCTGGTTCCTGGGGCGGCGGTTGCATCGTGGCCGGTGGGTCGGACGGGGCCGGCAGCGGCAGGACCGCGGCGGGCTCCGGCTTCGCGGACGGTGGCGGCACGATGGCGGACCGGTCGCCGTAGCCGTACCAGACGGCGCCGGCGGCGGCCGAGGCCAGCGCCACCGTCGCCAAAGCCGCAATGGAGGGCAGGGACTTTCGGCGGAGCGGGGCAGGGGGGGCCAGCGCCTCGCCCACGGCCTTGGCGAAGGCGGCGGCGGTGGCGAAGCGCTGGCCCGCCGGCGCTCCGGCCAGCAGCGCGGCGACGGCCGGCGGCAGGCTGTGCCCGTCCAGGAGGCGCGCCAGGACGGCGCCCGCGGCATTGAGGTCGTCCGCCACGCCCGCCGTGGGGGCGGCGATGGCGGCGCCGCCGAAGCCGGTGACCGTGACGGTGCCGCCGGCGTCGACCAGGACGTCCGCAGGCTCCAGGGTGCCATGGACGAGGCCGGCCCGGTGCGCATGGTCGAGGGCGGACAGGAGTTGGCGCAGGATGGACAGTGACCGAGTGACGGTCAGGCCGCCATCCTCGGCCAGGATGCGGTCGAGCGGACGGGCGTCCACCCAGTCCATGGCCATGAAGGCGGTGCCCGCGTGTTCGCCAGAGGCAAGGACCGCCGCGATGTTGGGATGGCTCAGCCGCGCCGCCATCCGGGAATCGCGGCGAAAGCGGTCGAGCGCCGCGTCATTGCCGGCGGCCAGCCGCGACAGCGCGACGACCTTGAGCGCGATTGTGCGGCCGGTCGCCGTGTCGCGGGCTCGATAGATGATGCCCGTCGCTCCACGGCCGATCTCGGCAAGCCGGTCGTACTTCCCGAGCCTGCGGCCCGGTTCGGTCATTCCGATGTCACTCATCCCGCTGTCGGCCACTCCGGGTTTTCGGCGATCCCATCCCGGCCTTTGTAGCGTGTTCGCCGAACACGCGCAAAGCGCACCAGGGGATGACCACCGGAGGGGAGCCGATCAGGACGTTCCCCAGCGCGGATTCAAACTGAAGTTTGGCGTCACGCATCTTCTGAATGCGCCGCCGTTCCGCCAGATCGATGTGGGAATACCGTGTGCCCATCCTGTCCCCCTGAAGCCGCTAAGCCCTTGTACTGCAAAAAGAGTTGCACTTCAGGATAGAACCTGCCCAGGCGGCCCCTTAAGTCGCATAAGTTAGATTATGGAAAATAAATAGACGGGGTGGGGCGGACGGCTGGACGCATACCGCCCCTTGGGCGGGCACGCTATCATCCGCCGGCAACCCATCCGTACCTGGAACCATTCGCATGAATTCATTTGCCGCGCTGCCCATGCTGACGCTGATCCTGCCCACGCTCGCGGCACCAGCGGCGGCGGCGGCTTCTCTCCCGGTGGAACGCTTCGTCGAGGCGCCTGGGCCGCAGGGACCGCTGAAAGGCACGATGCTGCTTCCGGCGGACGCATCGACGGGCGGCGGTGTGGCGCCACCGGTGGCCCTGATCATTCCGGGCTCCGGGCCGACCGACCGGGACGGCAACAACCCGTACGGCGTCAAGGCGTCGAGCTACCGGCTGCTCGCCGAAGGGCTGGCGGCGCAGGGCATCGCGTCCGTCCGGATCGACAAGCGCGGCATGTTCGCCAGCGCCGCCGCGGTGGCCGATGCCAACGCCGTCCGCGTGGCCGACTACGCCGCCGACGTGGCGGCCTGGACCGCCGCGATCCGGCGCGACACCGGCGCCGCCTGCGTCTGGCTGCTCGGCCACAGCGAAGGCGGCCTGGTGGCGACGGCGGCGGCGGCCCGCGACGGGTCCGGTGTCTGCGGCCTGATCCTCGTCGCCGCCCCGGGGCGCCGGCTCGGCGACGTCCTGCGCGCACAGTTCACCGGCAACCCGGCCAATGCCCCCGTGCTTGATCAGGCCATGACGGCCATCGCCGCGCTGGAAGCCGGCCGGCGGGTCGACGTGTCGGCTTTCCACCCCGCGCTCCAGGCGATGTTCGCACCGCCGGTCCAGGGCTACCTGATCGACCTCTTCTCCCACGACCCGGCGGCGTTGCTCGGCGCCAGCCGCAAGCCCGCGCTGATCCTTCAAGGGACGAACGACCTCCAGATCGGCGCCGAGGACGCCCGGCGTCTCGCCATGGCCCTGCCCGCCGCCGAGCTGGTCCTGCTCGACGGAGTCAACCACGTGCTGAAGGCGGTGCCCGCGGATGCGCCCGCCGCGAACGTCGCCAGCTACGCCGACCCCGCCCTGCCGCTCGCCCCCGGCGTGGCGGAGGCGGTGGCCGGCTTCGTGGCCGCCCGGCACGGGCGCTGACACCGGTAAGGACACGGGTGCGGACAAGTGGGCCGGCATGGGGGCGGCGCGTTCCAGTCACTTCCGGCGGCGGGGCCGATGCTCTATCGTCGCCGCCGTTCCCCTGCCCGCCCGTCCTGCAAAGGCTTGCGTTCCATGGTCCGCTCCTCTCCGGCCCGATCCCCGTGGCTTCTCGGCACCGCGCTGGCGCTCGGCCTGTCGATCCAGGCTTCGCCGGCGCCGGCGCTCGATTGCGCCAAGCCACCGACTCCGGCGGACCGTGCCGTCTGCGCCAGCGCCGACCTGAAGGTCGCGGCGGAGGAGGTGGAAACCGCCCTGCGCGACGCCCTGGCAAACACGCCCACCGCGGAGCGCGAGGGCATCGAGCGCGCCCAACGGGACTTCCAGGCCGAGCGCGCGCGCGTCTGCACGGGCGCCGGCGCTGTTGCCGCCTGCCACGCGCTCCACGAGAAGCGCGCCGCCGAACTGGCCGAGCAGACCCGGACCGGCCAGAGGCGGCTGGGCGCCATCGTCGCCGGCATCCCGAAGGACCCGGCGGCGGCGGCCGCCGCCCTGCAACGCTACGACGGCGCCGTGGCGAAGGCGTGGCTGGTCTATCTCCACCACAGCGGCGCGGTCGCCGATGCCGACCGCGACGGCACGGTGCGCCGGCTCGTCGCCTCCGTCATCGAGCGGGACCTGCCGAACGACCCCTACCTCATCGAGGAGATGAAGAACCTGGGCGATGTCGCGGGCGCTCCGGCCGGCGTCATGCTGCTGTTCCTGCGCCATGTCCTGTCGATGACCGAGATGGAGGCGCCCTGCTTCCTCTTCACCCGGCACGGACAGCCCGCCTTCGAGGCGTTCGGGGCCTTCTGGGGCAACAGCCGTGACGAGACGCCGGCGCTCTGCGCGCCGCCCTCCTCCGTCTTCGACCTGCCGGAATGGAAGCGCGTCGCCGAACCGATGGACGCCGCGGTCGAACCGGCGCTGGAGGAGCGCGGCAGCATCCGCCACGGTTATGAGCGGCAGTTCCTGGTCGACGATCTCCAGGCGTCCCTGGTGCCCAGCACGCTTTTGGAGGCACCCCATTCGCCGGAAGCCCGCAAGACGGCCGAGGAGCGCCGGCGGACGGTCGCCGCCTTCCGGGCCTGGGACGATTTCGACCTCTGGCCGGAAGCCCACTACCGGGCTGCGGTGAACGCCCTGCCCGCCGCCGTCGCCGCCACCGCCAAGCTCTACCGGGAGCGGTTCGGGCTGTCGGCCAGCGCCGCCGACCAAGCCGCCCGGGCCGCTGCCGACCGCTTCATCGCCAGCCGCGTCGGGCTGATCCTGCCCGACGAGTGATCCGGCCTTCGCACATCGGACTCCAGGACTTATTCCGTTGGGATCCGCTTAACGCACCGTCCGCATCAGATCTCGATCACCAGCCCGTCGTAGGCGGGCTCGACCCCCGGCGGCAGCCGGCGGCGGACCGTCTCGTAATCCATGGACTGGTCCATGTGGGTCAGGTAGGCCCGGCGGGGCCGGACCCGGTCGATCCACTCCAGGGTCAGGGCCAGATGGGCGTGGACGGGGTGCGGCGGCTCCACGCGCGCGCAGTCGACCACCCAGACCTCGACTCCCTCCAGGGCGGCGAAAGCGTCCTCGCCCAGCCGGACGACGTCGGTCGAATAGGCGAAGCGGTCGAGGCGATAGCCCATGGTCATGGAATAGCCGTGGTCCTGCTCGAAGGGCACCACCGTCAGGCCGCCCACCGCGAAGGGGCCGCCGACGGCGTGCGCCTCGATCACCGGCCGGTAGAAGGGGTCGCCGGGCCGCAGCGGGTCGAAGCAGTAGCGGAAGCGCGTCTTCAGCTCCTCCAGATGGTCGGCCCGCGCGAAGCCGGCGATGGGCGCCTGCATCATGCGGCACAGCTCGCGCAGCTCATCGATGCCGTGGGTGTGGTCGGCGTGCTGGTGCGTCCACAGCACGGCATCGACGCGGCGCACGCCGGTGTCGAGAAGCTGCTGGCGCAGGTCGGGGGAGGTGTCGATCAGGATGCTCGCCCCGCCCTCCCCCGGCTGCTCGACCAGGACCGACGGACGCAGCCGCCGGTTCCGCGGGTCGGCGGGGTTGCAGTCGCCCCAGCCCTGCCCGATCACCGGCACGCCCCGTGACCCGCCGCAGCCCAGGACCGTCACGCGCATGGGCGTCATGCGGCGGGCTGGGGGTGGTGGGGGGCGGGGCCGGCGCGCCCGAACAGGCGGAAGAAGGTCTCGGTGGTGTGGCGGGCCAGTTCGCCGGGGGTGACGCCCTTGACCTCCGCCACGGTGGCGGCGGTGTGGGCGACGAAGGCCGGCTCGTTGCGTTTCCCGCGGTGGGGGATCGGGGCCAGATAGGGCGCGTCGGTCTCGACCAGGATGCGGTCGAGCGGGACGTCCTTCACGATGGCGCGCAGCTCGTCCGACTTCTTGAAGGTCACGATTCCCGACAGCGACAGGTGGAAGCCGTAGTCCAGCGCCTCCTCGGCCAGCGCACGGCCGGAGCTGAAGCAGTGCAGAAGCCCCTTGACCGGCTGGCCGGCCGCCTCCTCGCGGACGATCCGCATGGTGTCGGCGTCGGCGTCGCGGGTGTGCACGATCAGCGGCAGGCCGGTCTCAAGGGCGGCGCGGACGTGGCGGCGGAACGCCTCCTGCTGCACGTCCCGCGGGCTCTTGTCGTAGAAATAGTCGAGCCCGGTTTCGCCGAGGCCGATCACCTTCGGGTGGTGCGAGAACTCCACCAGCCGTTCGACGGTCAGCAGCGCGGCCTCCTCCGCCGCCTGGTGCGGATGGACGCCGACCGAGCACAGCACGTCGTCGTAGCGCTCCGCCACCGCCAGGACGCGCTCGAAGCGGGACAGGTGGGTGCAGATGGTGACCATCCGCCCCACGCCGGCGCGCCGGGCGCGGTCGACGACCGCGTCCAGCTCCTCGGCGAAGTCCGGGAAATCGAGATGGCAATGACTGTCGACCAGCATGATCCCTCAGCTCTTGGCCTCGTCCACGAAGCGCGGGAAGACACCCTGCGGGGCCGGCAGGGGCGTGCCCGCCGCCAGCGCGCCGGCCGGACCCAGCCGGTCGAAGCCGCGCGCCTCGGGACCCTGGGCCAGCTGGTCGAGGATCTTCGCCGAGGCGTCGGGCATGACCGGCTGGGTCAGGATGGCGAGGTGGCGGATCGTCTCGGCCAGCACGTAGAGGACCGTGCCCATCCGCGCCGGGTCGGTCTTCTTCAGCGCCCAGGGCGCCTGCTCGTCCACATAGCGGTTGGCGTCGCCGACCACCGCCCAGAGGGCGTCCAGCGCCTTGTGGAAGGCCTGCGCCCCGATCTCGGCCCGGACCACCGGCAGGAGCCCGTGGGCGGACGCCAGCAGGGTCAGGTCGGCCTCGGTGAAGGGGCCGGGCTGCGGCACCGCGGCACCGCAGTTCTTGCTGATCATCGACAGCACGCGCTGCACGAGGTTCCCGTAATCGTTGGCGAGGTTGCCGTTGATCCGGTTGACCATCTGCTTGTGCGAGAAGTCGCCGTCGTTGCCGAACGGCACCTCGCGCAGCAGGAAGTAGCGCGTCTGGTCGAGCCCGTAGGTGGTCACCAGCGATTCCGGGGCGATGACGTTGCCCAGCGACTTGGACATCTTCTGGCCCTCGATGGTCCACCAGCCGTGGGCGAAGACGCGCTTGGGCGGCTGGAGGTTCGCGGCCATCAGGAAGGCCGGCCAGTAGACGGCGTGAAAGCGCAGGATGTCCTTGCCGACCATGTGCAGGTCGGCCGGCCAGAAGCGGGCGTAGTCGCCGCTCTCGTCGGGGAAGCCGACGGCGGTGATGTAGTTGGCCAGCGCGTCCAGCCACACATACATGATGTGGTCGGGGTTGCCGGGGACCGGGATTCCCCACTTGAAGGTGGTGCGGCTGACCGACAGGTCCTTCAGCCCCGACTTGACGAAGGCGATGACCTCGTTGCGTTTGCCGGCGGGGGCGATGAAGTCCGGGTTCGCCTCGTAGAAGGCCAGCAGGCGGTCCTGCCAGGCCGACAGGCGGAAGAAGTAGGAGGGCTCCTCGACCCATTCGCACTCGGCCCCGGTGGGCGCGATCTTCTTGCCGGCCGACGAGGTGGTCAGCTCGTCCTCGCCGTAGAAGGCTTCGTCGCGGACCGAATACCAGCCGGCGTAGGAGCCGAGATAGATCTCCCCGTTGGCCTCCAGGCGGCGCCACAGCGCCTGCACCGAGGCGACGTGGCGCGGTTCGGTGGTGCGGATGAAGTCGTCGTTGGAGAAGTTCATCAGCCGCACGAGGTCGCGGAAGTTCTGCGACACCCGGTCGGTGAAGTCCTGCGGCGCGATGCCGGCGGCCTGGGCCGACTTCTCCACCTTCTGCCCGTGCTCGTCGGTGCCGGTCAGGAACTTCACCTCGTGGCCGTCCAGGCGCATGAAGCGGGCAAGCACGTCGCAGGCCAGCGTCGTATAGGCGTGCCCGATGTGCGGCACGTCGTTCACGTAATAGATCGGGGTGGTCAGGTAAAAGGTCTTCGACCCGGCCATGGTCGGTGCTCTCCAAGGTTCGACGGTCCGGCTGTCGCGCCGGCGCGGATCACGAATGGTGCCGATCGATGCCGGCCGCACGGCGTCCATCAACCGGCCGCCGCTTCCAGCGTCGCCAACGCGTTCAGGACCACCTGCTTGCGGTCGAGATTGGCTGCTTCCGCACGGGCGAAGAGGCGCTGAACCTTTTCCCACACCTCCATCCAACGTTCAAGGCCGTGGGCGCCGGCCAGGCGGGTCATCACCGCGGCCTCGCCCGGCACCACCTCCGCGGGCCAGGCGCCGCGCGCCAGCGACCGCGCGAAGCGGGCGAGCCACCAGACGAGCAGCCCGGTCGCCGTCTCGTAGAGGCCGTCGTCGGCGCGGCGGGTCAGCTTGTCGCCGAAGGCGTGGGCGGCCGGAAGGTCGAGCCGCGGCAAGCTGCCCAGCAGCCCCATCAGTTCGCGGTAGAGGTCGAGCCCGCCGGCGTCGGCAAGCGCCAGCGCGCGGCCGATGCTGCCCTCCGACAGGCGGGCGAGGGCCGCGCGGCTGTCCTCGTCCAGGGCCGGGCGGTGCCGCGCCAGCAGGGCCGTGACCGTTTCCTCGGGCAGCGGATGCAGGGTCAGCTTGCGGCAGCGCGAGCGGATGGTCGGCAGCATGCCGCCGGGATTGTCGCTGACCAGCAGCAGGAGCGCCCCCGGCGGCGGTTCCTCCAAAATCTTCAGAATGGCGTTCAAGCCGCTGAGATTCATGCGGTCCGCGCCGTCGATGACGGCGACCCGCCAGCCGCCTTCGGCCGAGGTCTTGCGCAGGAAGGGGCCGATCTTGCGGACGTCCTCCACCGCGATGTCGCGCTTCAGCCGGTCGCGCTTCTCGTCGCGCTGGCGCTCCACGGTCAGCAGGTCGGCGTGGCCGCCCGAGGCGACGCGGCGGAACACCGGCCGTTCGGGGTCGAGCGCCAGCGTCGCCGGCGGCGGGGGCGCGCCGAACAGCCCGGCGCCGGCCTCCGCCGGCCCCTGCGCCAGGACGAAGCGGGCGAAGCGGAAGGCCAGGGTCGCCTTGCCGATTCCGGGCGGGCCGCCGATCAGCCAGGCGTGCGGCAGGCGGCCGGAGGCCCAGGCATCCAGGAGCGTGCGCTCGGCCTCGTCATGGCCGGTCAGGTCGGGGTTGCGGCGCGGGGCGAGGGCGTCCTCCTCGACCGGCGGTTCCGGCGCGCGGGCTCGGCTCACCTCTGGGAAACCTTTTCAAGGGGTTGGCTGTCGTGGCCGCAAGAGTGGCGCATCCGCGCCGCCGGATCCAGGGTCCTCATAGCCAGGACGCTCGATGGCTTCCGTCGAGCGTCCTGGGTTCAAACGGCTGGCCGGATCAGCGGCAGCGCTCCTGATCGGCCGGCGCGCGGGTCCACCGCTCGCTGCGGCCGAACAGCGGCAGCCCCACATAGCCGCGCAGGCCCAGCCGGTCGGCCCCCTCGGCGACGATGGTGCCGCTGTACCGGTTGCCCGAGGCCGGATCGTAGACCCAGCCGTCGCTCCAGCCGTTGCCGCCGTCGCGCCGGAAGCCGCCCAGCAGCGGCAGGCCGCACAGCCGCCGCGCGCGCTGCGCCGGGTCCGGGTTCCGGGAATCCAGGCCGGCGTCGGCGCCCCCGCGCGTCTCGACGTACCAGACGAGGCGGCCGCACAGGCTTTCGGCACAGGGCAGCAGTTCGACGGCGGCCCGCCCGTCGCCGGTCCGCCAGATCCCGAAGGCGTCCTCCGGCGCGGCGGCCGTCGCCCGGGGAACCAGCGCGGCAAGGAGGCCGGCAAGGACGGCGACGGCTCCGTTCATGCGCGCGGCTCCCTCCTTCCCATTGCACGGGCCTTCAGAACATGGGCACGCCGAGCCGCCGCGTCACCGTGTCGAGAATCGCCGCCTGCACCGTCTCCACCGGGTGGGCGGCGTCGATCGCCACGCAGCGGTCGGGCTCACGCCGCGCGATGTCGAGAAAGCCCTCGCGCAGGCGGCGGTGGAAGGCGAGGTCCATCCGCTCGTAGCGGTCCTCGCCGCCGCGGCGCGCGGCGGCGCGCGCCAGCCCGGTTTCCACCGGCAGGTCGAGGATCAGGGTCAGGTCGGGCCGGAAGTCACCCAGCGCGGCCGCCTGGAGCGACTCCACGAGGTCGCGGCCGAGCCCGAGCCCATAGCCCTGATAGGCCATGGTGCTGTCAAAGAAGCGGTCGCAGATCACCCAGCGTCCGGCGTCCAGCGCCGGCCACACCGTGCGCTCCAGATGGTCGCGGCGGGCGGCGGTGTGGAGCAGCGCCTCGGTCACCGGCCCCCAGCGCCCCGCCTCGCCGTTGACGAGCAGGCCGCGGATCTCCTCCGCCCCGGGCGAGCCGCCCGGCTCGCGGGTCAGCACCGGCGCCGCCCCGCAGGCCGACAGCGCGTCGGCGAGCAGGCGGATCTGCGTCGACTTGCCCGCCCCCTCCCCGCCTTCCAGCGTGATGAACCGCCCGCGCGCCATGCCGCCCCCTCCCCGCTCCGCGGCCATCAGGTTCCGGCACCGAGGACGAGATACTTGGCGGCGGCCAGCGCACGGCCGACGAAGCCCAGCTTGTCCACGTCCTGGGCGGCCTGGACCGGCACCTCCTTGCCCGGAAAGCCGGGGGCGGAGATGACGAGCTTGCCGACCACGTCGCCCCTCTTCACCGGGGCGGCGATCGGGGCATCGCTGACCAGCGACACCTTCATGCCGGCGCGGTCGGCCCGCGCGATGGTCACCTTCAGGTCCTCCGGGACGGTGACCGGAACGGTGTCCTGGGCACCCAGCCAGACCGGCACCTGCTCGATGGTCTCGCCGCCCCTGAACAGGGAATATGTGGCGAACTCGCGGAATCCCCACTCGATCAGGCGGGCCGATTCGTCGGCGCGGGACTGCATGCTCGGCAGGCCGTTGACCACCAGGATCAGCCGGCGCCCCTCGCGCTCCGCCGAGGCGGTCAGGCCGTAGCCGCCGGCCTCGGTGTGGCCGGTCTTCATGCCGTCGGCGCCCATGCCCCGGTAGAGCAGCGGGTTGCGGTTGCCCTGGTTGATGCCGTGATACTTGAACTCCCGGATGGCGTAGTAATGGTAGTATTCCGGGAAGTCGTGGATCAGGCGTTCCGCCAGGATCGCCAGATCGCGCGCCGTCATGTAATGGTTGGGGTCGGGCCAGCCGGTGGAGTTGGTCAGGTTGCTGTCCTTCAGCCCGAGTTCCTTGGCCCGCCTGTTCATCCGCTCGGCGAAGGCCGGCTCCGATCCGGCCAGCCCCTCGGCGAAGACGATGCAGGCGTCGTTGCCCGACTGGACGATGACGCCCTTGATGAGGTCGTCGACCTTGATGTTGTTGTGCAGCTCCACGAACATCTTGGAGCCCTGCATGCGCCAGGCGCGCTCACTCACCGGCAGCGTGCTGTCCAGCGACAGGCGGCCCTCCTTGATGGCGTCGAAGACCATGTACATGGTCATGATCTTGCTCATGGACGACGGCGCCATGCGCTGGTCGGCGTTCTTGTCGAACAGCACCGTGTTGGAGGTGATGTCCACCAGGATCGCCTGCTTGGCGATGGTGTCGATGCTGGCGGCGCCGGCCACCCGGCCCAGCCCCGCCGCGATCAGCGCGACCGTCAGACCAAGCACGACGCGATTGCGGACGACAGCGATCATGACAACTCCCTTCAAAAACCCGACAAAAGCACCCGAACCCCCGGGCGATCAATCCACCACGATTTTGGCGTCCGTAAGGCCGGCCTGGAGGATCGCGTTCAGGACGCCGTCGGCCCGTTCCACCGTGTCGAGCGGGCCGATGCGAACGCGCTGAAGCCTCTGCCCGCCGGACCGGATCGGCGAGACGCTGGCCGGCTGGCCGATGGCGGCCAGCCGGGCGCGCACCCGGTCCAGGTTGTCCCGGCTGCCGAAGGCGCCGACCTGGACGAAGATCCCCTCCCGGTGTCCGACCGGCAGCTCGGCCACCACCGGGGCGGGAACGAAGCGGCCGCCCACCACCGCGCCCGGCACGGTGGTGGGCGGCGGGACCGGCTCGTCGGTGACGGCGGACGGCGCGGGCGCCCGGGCGGCGGCGGGAGCGCCGGCGACCTCCACCCGGC
>JAEZHQ010000377.1 GCA_023416455.1 Pseudomonadota bacterium
GGCCCGGCGCCCGCGGCTCCGGAGAGGCGGCCGAGGGCAGCGGCGCGGTGGAAACGGCGCGCGGCCGGCTGGCCCATTGGGTGCGGCTGGAGAACGGCCGGATCGCCGACCATCGCATGGTGGCGCCGACGGAGTGGAACTTCGCGACCGACGGGCCACTGGCCCGCGGCCTGGCCGGCGCCACCGTGGCGGACGGGCCGGAGGTGCCGGCCGGGCTGCTGGCGGCAGCGCTGGATCCCTGCGTCGCCTTCTCCATCACCATCGAGCGGGAGGATTGACCCGATGCACGAGCTGGCCCTCAGCCAGGGGATCGTCGACGTGATCCGCGAGCAGGCGGAGGCGAAGGGCTTCGCCCGGGTGAAGACCATCCGCCTCGTCATCGGCAGCCTGTCCCACGTCGAGCCGGAGGCCATCGCCTTCGGCTTCGACGCGGTCAGCCGGGGCACCGTCGCCGAAGGTGCGGTGCTGGACATCGAGCGGCCCGCCGGCGCGGCCTTCTGCCTTGCCTGCGAGAAGCCGGTGCCGCTCGCCCAGCGATTCGACCCCTGCCCGGATTGCGGGGGACACCAACTCGTCGTCACCGGCGGCGAGGAACTGCGCGTCAAGGAACTGGAGGTCGAGTGATGTGCACGGTCTGCGGCTGCGCCGACGGCGACACCAAAATCGAGGGCGGCCAAGGCCAGGCCCGCGATCACCATCACCATCATGAGCACGAGCACGAGCACGAGCACGAGCACGAGCATGTCGGCCCCGATGGAACGGTGTTCCGCCATTCCCACGGCCACGACCACGGCCACGGTCACGACCACGGGCACGACCACCATCGCCATCACCACCATGGCGACCACCATCACCGCCACCAGGATGGGGATCCGGGCACGCTCGATCTCGGGCGGGGGCCGGCCGGTACGGCGGTGGCGGGGCTCAGCCAGGCCCGGCTCGTCACCATCGAACGGGACATACTGGCCAAGAACGACGGCTACGCCTCGGTCAACCGCCAGCTCTTCGCGGCCAAGGGCGTCTTCGCGCTCAACCTGATGTCCAGCCCCGGTTCGGGAAAGACGACCCTGCTCGCCCGCACCCTGACCGACCTGAAGGGCCGCTTCCCGGTCGCGGTGATCGAGGGCGACCAGCAGACGTCCTTCGATGCCGACCGCATCCGCGCCACCGGCACGCCGGCCATCCAGGTGAACACCGGCAAGGGCTGCCATCTCGACGCCCACATGGTGACCCAGGCGGTCGGGCGCCTGCCGCTGGCCGACGACAGCGTGCTGTTCATCGAAAATGTCGGCAACCTCGTCTGCCCGGCCGGCTTCGACCTGGGCGAGGCGCACAAGGTGGTGGTCCTGTCGGTCACCGAGGGCGAGGACAAGCCGCTGAAGTACCCGGGGATGTTCGCCGCGGCCGACCTGCTGCTCGTCAACAAGGTCGACCTCCTGCCACACCTGGCCTTCGACGTGGCGCGCATGGTCGGCTACGCGCGCCGCCTGAAGCCGGGCCTGCGGGTGATCGAGCTGTCGGCCACCGGCGGCCAGGGGCTGGACCTCTGGTACGGCTGGATCGAGGCCGGGCTTGCCGCGGCCCGCGCCGCGCGGTGAGACGGTGCCGAGTCCGCGTGCGCGGGCAGGTCCAGGGGGTGGGATTCCGGCCCTTCGTGCACGCGCTGGCCCACCGCTTCGGCCTGACCGGCTGGGTGCTGAACGACGGCGCGGGGGTGCTGGCCGAGGCCCAGGGGAGCGGGCTGGCCGGCTTCCTGGAGGCGCTGGCGGCCGAGGCGCCGCCGCTCGCCCGGGTCGATTCGGTCGAGCCCGAGGCGATCCCGGTCCTGGCCGGCGAGACGGGATTCGCCATCCTGGCCTCGGCCGGCGGGGCGGTGACCACCGCCGTCGCCGCCGATGCCGCCGTCTGTCCGGACTGCCTGGCCGAGCTGTTCGACCCGCGCGACCGCCGCTACCGCTATCCCTTCCTGAACTGCACCCGCTGCGGTCCGCGCTTCACCATCACACGGCGCCTGCCCTACGACCGGCCGCACACCGCCATGGCCGGCTTCCCCCTGTGCCCGGCCTGCGCCGCCGAATACGGGGACCCCGCCGACCGCCGCTACCACGCCCAGCCGACCGCCTGCCCGGCCTGCGGCCCCACCCTCTCCCATCCCGTCGACGCGGTCCTGGCGGCGCTGAAGGCGGGCGCGATCGTCGCCATCAAGGGGCTGGGCGGCTTCCATCTGGCGTGCGACGCCGGCGACGGCGCGGCCGTGGCCCGGCTGCGCGCGCGCAAGCAGCGCAACGGCAAGCCCTTCGCCGTGATGGTGGCCAACGCCGCCTCCGCCGGGCGCTTCGCGACGGTGGGGGCGGAGGAGCGCGCGCTTCTGGAGGGCGCGGCCCGGCCGATCGTCCTGCTGCGGCGGCGGGAGGCGGCCTCCACCGCCCTCGCCCCGGGCATCGCGCCGGATCTCGCCTGGCTGGGCGTCATGCTGCCCCACACGCCGATCCATTATCTGCTGTTCCACGAAGCCGCCGGGCGCCCCGACGGCTCCGGCTGGCTGGCCGGGCCGCAGGAACTCGCGCTGGTCATGACCTCGGCCAACCCGGGGGGCGAGCCGCTGGCCACCGGCAACGCCGAAGCGCGGCGGCGGCTGGCCGGGATCGCCGACCTGATCGTCGACCACGACCGCCCCATCGTCGCGCGCGCCGACGACAGCGTGCTGCGGCTGGTGGCCGGCGCCCCCGCCTTCCTTCGGCGCGGGCGCGGCC
>JAEZHQ010000390.1 GCA_023416455.1 Pseudomonadota bacterium
CCAGTGACCGCGGCGCCGGGGCGGGCGGGCTAGGGCGGTCGGGCGCGGCATGGCCAGGCGCGGCGGCAGCGCGGGCGGCGGTTTGTTCGAGGCGGGCGCGCCGCGCCCGCTGGCCGACCGGCTGCGCCCGCGCAGCCTGGACGAGGTGGTCGGGCAGGAGCATCTGCTGAAGCCCGACGGGCCGCTCGGCCGCATGGTGGCGGCGCGGCGGCTGGCCTCGATGATCCTGTGGGGGCCGCCCGGCTGCGGCAAGACCACCATCGCCCGCCTGCTGGCGCAGTCGACCGACCTCCATTTCGAGCCGCTGTCGGCGGTCTTCTCCGGCGTTGCCGACCTGCGCCGGGTGTTCGACGCCGCCCGCGCGCGCCGCACCGCCGGCCAGGGCACGCTGCTGTTCATGGACGAGATCCACCGCTTCAACCGTTCCCAGCAGGACGGCTTCCTTCCCTATGTGGAGGACGGCACGGTGACGCTGGTCGGCGCCACCACCGAGAATCCCTCCTTCGAGCTGAACGCCGCGCTGCTGTCGCGCGCGCAAGTGTTCGTCCTGAACCGCCTGGACGATGCCGCCCTGGAGAAGCTGCTGGCCCGCGCCGAGGCCGAGGCCGGCCGCCCGCTGCCGCTGGAGCCCGACGCGCGCGCCGCGCTGAAGGCCATGGCCGACGGCGACGGGCGCTTCTGCCTGAACCTGTGCGAGGAGCTGTTCGCCCTGCCTGCGGGCACGGTGCTGGACAACAACGGGCTGGCCACCACCATCCAGCGCCGTGCGCCGCTCTACGACAAGGCGCAGGAGGGGCATTACAACCTGATCAGCGCGCTGCACAAGTCGCTGCGCGGCTCGGACACCGACGCCGCGCTCTACTGGTACGCCCGCATGCTGGAGGGCGGCGAGGACCCGCGCTACATCGCCCGCCGCCTGACCCGCTTCGCGGTGGAGGACATCGGGCTCGCCGATCCCAACGCCCTGGTCCAGGCCACCGCCGCCTGGGACGCCTACGAGCGCCTGGGCAGCCCGGAGGGCGAGCTGGCCATCGCGCAGCTCGTCGTCTATCTCGGCACCGCCCCCAAGTCGAACGCCGCCTACACCGCCTATAAGGGCGCGGTGCGCGCCGCCAAGGAGACCGGCTCGCTGATGCCGCCCAAGCACATCCTGAACGCGCCGACCCGGCTGATGAAGGAGATCGGCTACGGCAAGGGCTACGAGTACGACCACGACACGGCCGAGGGCTTTTCCGGGCAGAACTATTTTCCCGACGGCATGGCGCGGCGGACCTTCTACAACCCCGTCGAGCGCGGCTTCGAGCGGGAGCTGCGCAAGCGGCAGGACTATTGGGCGCGGCTGCGGGAGCGCCGGACGGACGGGGAATGACGGCGGCAGCGCCGGACGGGCCGGCCGCCGCCGTGCCCGCCTTCGCCCGCTTCGTCGCCATCGACTGGTCGGGCGCCCGGGGCCGGCGCTACCCCGGCGTCGCCGTCGCCGAATGCGGGACGGGCGACGGGCCGCCCCGCCTCGTCGCGGGGCCGGGCGGCCGGTGGTCGCGCACGGCGGTGTTCGACTGGCTGCTGGACGGGCTGGCGCGCGGTCCGGCGCTGGTCGGGATCGACTGCGCCTTCGCGCTGCCCTTCGCGGTCGCCGGCCGCGGCTTCGCCGATCCCGACGCCGCCACCGTCTTCGACCTGTGGGAGCGGGTGGAGGCGGCGGCGGCCGGCGAGCCCGATTTCGCCGGCGGCGCCTTCGCCGAGCACCCCGCCTACGCCGGCGATTTCTGGCGCGGCGGGCTGCGCCCCGGCTGGTACACCGACCCGCACCGGCTGACCGAGCGGGTCTGCCGTGCCGAGGGATGGGGCAGCCCGCAAAGCCCCTACAAGCTGATCGGCGCCAAGCAGGTGGGCAAGGGCGCGCTGGCCGGCATGCGGATGCTGCGCGCGCTGCGGGCGGCGGCCCCCGGCCGCGTCGCGGTCTGGCCCTTCGAGCCGCCGCGGCCGGGCGGGACCCTGATCTGCGAGATCTACCCGCGCCTGTTCCTGAGGCGCGCCGGCTTCGGCACCCGCAAGATCCGGGACGCCGGGGCGGTCGACGCGGCGCTGGCCGCGCTGGGGTCGCCGCCCTCCGGCCTCTCCGGGCCGGTCAGCGACCATGACGCGGACGCGCTGGTCTCGGCGGCAGGGCTGCGCCGCCTGGCCGGGCGGCCCGGGGTGTGGGCCCCGCCGGCCATGGACGGGCAGGCGCGCCGCCAGGAGGGCTGGATCTTCGGCGTCGGCGACGGCCCCTGATACGGATGGCGCGTCGCGTCAGCCCAGCGCCGCCAGGACCGCCGCCGTGTCCAGGATGGTGGCGTATTCCCCGGACAGGTTGGCCAGCGACAGGTCGTGGACCTCGGCCGCCGTGCGCAGGTGCCCGGACCAGTCCGGCCGGGCGAAGGTGAAGGCGGCGTCCGCCACCAGCCGCGTGTCGAAGCCCAGGTTCCCGGCCATGCGGACGGTTGCCTCGACGCTGTTGTTGGTGATGGCGCCGGCCACCACCAGCACGCGGATGCCGCGCCCGCGCAGCCAGTCTTCCAGGCCGGTGCCGATGAAGGCGCTGTTGGTCGCCTTGGCCAGCACCGCCTCGCCCGGCGCCGGCCGGGCCTCCGGCTTGAAGGGGTGGCCGGGGCTGCCGGGGGCGTAGGTCGAGCCCGGCTCGGTGGAATCGTGGCGGATGTGGACGACCGGCCGGCCGCTGTGCCGCCAGCCGGCCAGCAGGGCGGCGACCTTCGCTTCCGCCCCGGGGTTGTTGCGCGGGCCGTGGACCGCCCAGCGCGGATCGTCGAGGGCGCGTTGCAGGTCGATGAGCAGGAGGGCGGCATCAGCCGGCAGAGGGGCCGGAAGAGGGGTGGTTGCGGTCGTCGGCATGGGTGCCATCCTGCCAAATCGGCGGCGCCGGGGGAACCGCCGCTCCCCGGCGCGTGACAAGCCGCGGCGTTTCTGGCTCTAATCCGCCGGGCCGTTTCTTGCGCTCCCTTCTTCTGGTGCCCCGTGTCATGAGTGAATCCAAAGCCGCCGGCGTCGAAACCCGGACCGTCGCCCCGGATGAGGCGGACATCCGCCTCGACCGCTGGTTCAAGCGCCATTTCCCGGACGTCGGGCACGGCTATTTGCAGAAGCTCCTGCGCACCGGCCAGATCCGCGTCGACGGCAAGCGGGCCGAGACCTCGACCCGGCTGGCCGCCGGGCAGGCGATCCGCATCCCGCCGCTGGCCGCCTGGGCCACGCCCGAGGGCGGCGCCCCCGCCGCCGCCCCGCGCCGGCCGGCGCTGGCGGACAAGGACGTGGCGGCGCTTCAGGCCCGGGTCCTCTACAAGGACGCCGACGTGATCGCCCTCGACAAGCCGGCCGGCCTCGCCGTGCAGGGCGGCACCGGCACCTCCAAGCACCTTGACGCCATGCTCGACGCGCTGCGCTTCGACGCCAAGGAGCGGCCGAAGCTGGTGCACCGCCTGGACAAGGACACCTCCGGCGTGCTCCTGCTGGCGCGCAACGCCTTCGCCGCGGCCAAGCTGACCGAGCTGTTCCGCGGCCGCGGCGTGCGCAAGATCTACTGGGGCGTCACCGTCGGCGTGCCCAAGCCCTACCAGGGCCGGATCGACCTGGCGCTGGCCAAGGAGGGCGGCCCGCGCGGCGAGCGCGTCGCCGGCGACGCCGACGAGGGCAAGCGCGCCGTGACCTATTTCAGCGTTCTGGAGAACGCCGGCAAGCAGGCGGCCTTCGTCGCCATGTGGCCGCGCACCGGCCGCACCCACCAGCTCCGCGTCCACATGAACGCCGTCGGCACGCCGATCCTGGGCGACGGCAAGTACGGCGGGCAGGGCGCCTTCCTGCCCGGCGCCGAGGTGCCGAAGAAGCTGCACCTGCACGCCCGCCGCCTGATCCTGCCGCACCCCCGCGGCAACCGCACCATCGACGTCACCGCCCCGCTGCCCGAGCACATGGCCAAGACCTGGAGCTATCTGGGCTTCAGCCCGAACCTGCGCGGCGACCCGTTCGACGACGTGGAGTGATGACCTTTCCGAGCCTTCATACGCCGGGCGGACCCTCCAGCGACAGCACCAGCCGCCCGGCGGCGTAGCGGATCGCCACCGCCAGGGCATCGCCCCCCGCAACCGCCGCCGGCCGCTCCAGGAACTGCACCGCCTGGAGCCAGTGACGGCACTCCCCGTCCGGGCCGGTGGAGACGGTGATCGCCTCGTCCAGATGCAGGTCGTACCAGAAGGCCAGCGCGTGCAGCGTGCCCGCGGCGGTCGCGGTCAGGGTGCAGCGCCCGACCGGCCCCGGCCGCGGCGGGTCGGCGAGGTCGATGCGCGCCGCCACCGCCGGCTCGGCCAGGCGCCGGTGCCGCAGGCCGGCCAGCGACAGGGCGCTGTAGGCGAGGTTGCGGTGCTCCTCCAGCCGCGACAGGTCGAAGCCGTCGACGGAGCGGATGGGGTGGGTGGCGGCCAGTTCCGGCGCCTCGATGGGCATCACCCAGAGGGTGGCGGCGGCCGGGATGACCCGGGCGCCCGGCTTCACCAGCGCGGCCATCGCGTGGCGGACGCTGGGCGCGTGGCCCTCGCCGAGAAGCCCGGCGTCCAGGATTTCCGAGACCAGCAGGTCCGCCCGTTCCGGCAGGTCGATGCCCAGCCGCAGCTCGGTCGAGCGCTTGTGGTGCACGGTGATGCGGTCGGCGTAGCCGTTGTCGGCGACCACGCCGCGGGCCACCGCGGCGAGCGGCGCCGACAGCTCGCAGCTGTCCACGGCAGCGGCGCCGGCGCGGGCGGCCATCAGCGCCAGAAGCCCGGCGCCGGTCCCGATCTCCAGCACCCGGCAGCCGGGCGTCACCGCCTTCTCGATGGCGCGGCGGTAGGCGTCGTTGCGCGCGCGGTCGGCCAGCATGGTGAAATGCCAGGCGGGCACCTCCCGGCTCAGCAGGAAGCGCAGGTCGAGCCGCGCCTCCTCGAAGTCCGGCCGCAGGCGGAGCGCGCGGCGGCAGCGGGCGACGGCGGGGGCGACGCGGAATGCCTCCTTGTCCAGCGTGGCCAGCGCGTGCCACCCCTCGGCGTCGCCGGGGTCGAGCGCCAGGGCGGTGCGGAATCCGGCCGCCGCCTCGGCGGCGCGCCCCTGGTCCTGGCGCAGGGCGGCCCGGTTGAAATGGGCGGCGGCGAGATCCGGCGCGTCGGCGATCAGCGCGTCGAGCCGCTCCGCGGCCCGCGTCGTCCGCCCCAGCCGGGCGTCGAGCGCCGCCGCGGCGAGGCGCGAGGAATGCAGGCCGGGGGCCAACGCCGCGGCCCGCGCGTGCCCGGCCAGCGCCGCGTGGAGATCGCCCAGCGCCTCGCAGGCGAGGGCCAGGGTGTGCAGGGCCTGCGGGTCGGCGG
>JAEZHQ010000462.1 GCA_023416455.1 Pseudomonadota bacterium
CCCCGACGGCGGCCCCCCCTTGCGCGTCCGCAGCGACGGCACCGTCTTCTGACGGTCCCGCCGGCCGCGCCCGCCTGTCCCCCAAACCACCGATGGACGCCCATGCCGATCCCCACCCTGACCGTCATCGACCACCCGCTGGTCCAGCACAAGCTGACCCTGCTGCGCCGCAAGGACACGCCGACCGGCCGCTTCCGCGAGGTGATGCGCGAGATCAGCGTGCTGATGGGCTACGAGCTGACCCGCGACCTGCCGCTGGACAGCCAGGCCGTGGCGACCCCGCTGGCCAGCGTCGAGGCCCCCATCCTCAGCGGCAAGAAGCTGTGCATCGTGTCGATCATGCGGGCCGGGCAGGGCGTCCTCGACGGCATGCTGGGCCTGCTGCCCTCGGCCCGCGTCGGGCACATCGGGCTCTACCGCGACCAGGAGACGCTGACCCCCGTCGAATACTACTTCAAGGTGCCCAAGGACATCGACGAGCGGCTGGTCCTGCTGGTGGACCCCATTCTCGCCACCGGCCATTCCGCCGCCGCCGCGGTGCACCGGCTGAAGGAGGCGGGGGCCGCCACCATCAAGCTGGCCGTCCTGGTGGCGGCACCGGAGGGCCTGCGCACCTTCCACGAGTCCCACCCCGACGTGCCGGTCTACGCCGCCGCGGTGGACGAGCGGCTGGACGCCGAGGGCTACGTCCTTCCCGGCCTGGGCGACGTCGGCGACCGCCTCTACGGCACGCGCTGACGCCCGGCCGCGCCGGCTTTCCACGATCCGCTGGAGTTCCGTGCGTTCATTGTATGCGGCATCCGGACCCCACGCAGTTCCGTTGTCAGCCGGGGCGTAATCTCCCGCGCGTGCCGAACAGCGGCGGGAGGTGGAAAGGACGAGGGCAGCGGGTTCAGCGGAGTCGTTCGGGCGGGGCCACATTGAGGCGGTGCGGGTCGGGTCCGGCTTCGATGCCGCGGCGCTGCGCCGGGTCCTGCGGGTGCATACCGACGCGGCGCAGGCCACTGAGGTTGCTATTGGCGTCGAAGTCCTCAACCGCATGCTCGATCTCGGACGCCCAAACTCCGTTCGCGTCGCCTGCTCTTGCCCTCATCACCTCCGTGCAACAGCCCGCCTCGCTGCAACAACATGGATCCCCGCCATAGGGAAGGCCGGGGCTCGCGCCCATGCCCCTTGCACGGGCGCGCCGCGGCGTGGCGGCCGTGCATCCGGGATCACACGCTTTCACTCTTCGCGAGAAACTCCTGGTACTCGCGTTCGAAGGATTCCGCGCATTCCGCCAGAAGCGGGAAGAAGAGGCGGAGCTTCGGTATGTCCCAGCCGCCCTCCGGCAGCGCGAAAGGCTTCAGGACACCCCGTCTTCCCCGCTTGATTTCCGGATCGTTCAGCACCTCGAACGTGTTCGTGGCTTCGGCCAGGAGGTGCGCGGGCAGGTTCGGCCCCGCCTTGTATTCAAGGGTGACCGGATCGATGGCGACCCATCCAGGCTCCAGGCTGTGGGGGTCGAGGAAAGGCCTGGTGCCCTTGAGCTGGTTCACCCGTGGCTCGCCCCAACGGTAGTTCGACCATTCATAGGTCCGGGTCTTGTCGACGTTCTTGGCTATGAAATGGTCCACTTGCCCCGACACGATCGGAAAGCCGAGATACGCGCAGCATTCCTCGAACGCTTCCTGGACCTCTTTACGGAACTCGTTCCAGTAATCGGGGAATTTCGACGAAACGGCGGTCGGGTTTTTGGCGAGCCACTTGTTTCCCCGGTCGCGCACGCGCTTGTCAAAGCCCGGCGGTTCCGGTGTCGGGGCAAGGGGCCTCATGCCTTCTTCTTTTCCATGGAACGCTGGCGCTTGAAGATGGTCCATGACGCCCACACCGCGTCCATGGGCGGAAGCACACGACGCAGCCTGTCATCAATGTCCGCGATCAGAGCGTCGTCCGCCACAGCGCTTCCGTCCTGCATGATCTTCAGCGCCGATTCGATCACGTCTTCGGCCGGTTCCGATCGCGCTGCGCCGAGTTGGAAGATTTGGGACGTGAGCCAGCCGCCGACATCGCCGTAGGGCACCCAAGGCTTCTGGTCCAGCCGCGCCTCGCCGTCGCGAAGGTCCAGGTGGAACAGGCGGTCGCCGGGCTCCTGGAAGTCGGGTTCCAGCGAAGCCAGCACGAGGGGTGAATGAGTGGAGACGACGAACTGCACCCCGACGTTCCCGCTCAGGTGCTTGGCGACCGTCAGCAAGGCCGGCATGAGGCGCCGCTGCCATTTCGGATGAAGGTGGGCCTCGACCTCGTCGATGATGAGAATGATCCGGCGCTCGCGGTCGCTTCCGATGACGTCGCTTTGCAACTCGTGCTCGTGCCACGTCCAGACCAGGAAATAGGCCAGCGCGAGGATGCGCTTCATCGCCGCCGACGCGTGATGGAGCGGCACGACGCCGTAGGCCGTGGAAAGCGCGGGCACGCTGGACACATCGGGACCGGGCATGCGGACGGGCGAATCCGCCGGGCGGATCAGCTCTTCGGGCGGGGAGAGATGTTCGAGAACGTTCTTGAAGATGGTGAACAGATCTGGCTCGCGCTTCTCCCATTCCAGCCAATCGCGGGAAAGACCTTCGCAAACCGTCACCTCGCCCTTGGCCCGGTCCGAGATGCGCTTGCCGTTCCAAACTTCTTCCTTGGAAAAATGGAAGGCGGGTGGACGGTCGGGGTCGTCGATCCCGATGGACGGCGCCACACGGTAATAATGGCGCGCCGGGTCCCACACCGAAAACCCGCCGTCAAGTCGCGCGTAAATCACCAGTCCTGCGATGGGCGGACGGGTCGTGCTTTTCCGTTTCCAGTCCGCCAGACGGGGATCGAAGACGAAGGTCTGTTTGCTCGGCCTTCCGGCGCGGCCTGAGATCGTGGCGACGATTTCTCCATCCCCGATGGCCTCCTGGGTCCCTCGCGCCGACCTGTGTTCGATTGGCAGGACGAACCGCTTGGGAATGGCCGGCCCCTCGGGCCAGTCGCGGGCGCACACCCACCACGCGACGTCCAGCAGCAATGTCTTACCAAGGCCGTTATCGCCGGTAAGGATGTTCAAACGCTCGCCCAGGGTCAATTCGAAGGTCGGCGCCGGCCCGATATTGGAGGTCTTCAAATACTGCAGCATGGACACTTCATCCCGACGAACCCAAGAGCATGCGATCCGGAAACAGCATACAGACGCTTTCCGGCCCGGCATAGCCGCTTGCGGCGGTGATCTGCGCGCCTGTGTCAACCGGCATCGGATCCCATTCCGATGCCGATTGACAGCCTGCCCGGTTTGGCCGGCGGGATCATGGGCTCGATCAGAGCCCAGTGCTCATCCGGAAGATCGGTCGGGTACCGGCTGGACATCGCACGCTCCGCCCGTCACGAGAGTTGCGTGGATACGGCCCCGCTTTGGGGGGTATCCCGCCCCTTGACGTCTGCTGCCCTGGAACTGGAAAGCCGAGCACGCCGCCAAGGCCGCCGCAGCGGCCTGATCCCTTCAACGCCACACGGCCCGGTCGTCATCCTCGCGCGATACCCAGTGCGCCGCAACGTGGGGCGCTGACGATTGCAATTGCCGGCGGGGCCGTCCGGCCCCCTGGCTTCACGCCTCTTCGCGGGCATGGACCCGCCGGGCCGCCGGTATGATACCAGCGGCCCGGCGGCGCCTGAACACTTTCATTGAGCGCCGCCGGTAAAACCCGACAGATCAATGCGATAGCATTGATCGCGAGGGTGATACGGACGACGCCTTCACAGCGCCGTCCGTATCACATCGATTCCGGCTTTCCACGATCCGCTCTATTGGCACACGGGAGTGGCGGTGTTCTTGCCGCAGCTGTACAGAGGAGCCCCGCCGGAGTTCTCATTGATCAGATCCAGATACCGGGCTCCGTATGTGGTGTCGACCGTGGCAAGGAAGTCCGGCAGCTTCTGAAGGTCGGCCAGAGCCGATGGGCAGTAATCCTCGAACGACGTCGCCGTGTTGGGATAATTGTCGGTGGACCACGCCGCCACCAGCTCCGTGGCGATAACCTTGCCCGCCGCCGATGTCGCCGCGGCCTCGCGGTAGACCGCGTCGCCGATCTTGGTGGCCGGTCCCTCATCCGGCCGGCGCAGCTTGCAGGCGGCCGTGGCGCCGCTCAGCGTCCCGATCGCCGTTGCCGTGTTTGCGATCGACTCCGGGTACTTGGCCGCGAGAGCGCCGACGACGCTCAGTCCGCCCAGCGGCGGCACCGAGGCCGAATTGCAGACCATGAAATTCACCGCCGTGGGGGTGCTGTTGTGCTTGCCCTTGAAGATGTCGGCAAAGTCACCGGCGCTCTTGCCGGCGATCGTCCCCGCGGCCCCATGCGCCGATACGACGACGTCCGTAAATGAATCGAATGAATCCGTGTGGCCGACCGGCTTGATGTCCGTTCCGTCGAAGTAGAAAAGCTTGGGATTCCCCTGCGCTGCGAAACCGGCTTTCGACCAGGCGAAATCCATGCTGTCGGCCTGATTCTGGCAAACGGTATCGGTGAGAAGATAGGCGAAATCAGCAAAAGATACGGAAGGAGGCGTCAATACAAACAAAAATGCAGCAATCATGCGGCGCATGGCGCTTCTCCTTTCCAATCATTTGGAAGAGATTATATTGCGGGTTTGATGGTGGAACGATGGGTGGGCGGTGCGTTTGAAGCGCAGTTCCCGTATTCGTGATCACCAGATATGGATTTTGCGTTTAAATTGAACAAGCGGCAAGCTTCGAATACAGTAAAACTGATCATCCGTCTCAAAAATATTTACGCGATGGCTCACCGGCAGAAAAGCATTCCATGCCCGCCGCGGCGCTTGGCGGAGGTCGCGGTCCGGCCGACCGGGCAGCGGCCGGTGCTCAACCAAAGGGCTGGGCGTCGGGCACCCTTTTGGGACCCGGTCCGCTCCGGCCTTGCCGAAGCGGCGGCGATTCCGCACCATGGCGGTGGCGGCCCGCAGGGGGCCGTCCCGACCGCAACCCACCCCCGGACCGTCATGATCTACAGCCTCGACGACAAGCACCCGCAGCTGGCCCCGACGAGCTGGGTCGCGCCCGGCGCCATGCTGATCGGCGACATCCGGCTCGACGACGAAGCGTCGGTGTGGTGGGGCGCCGTGCTGCGCGCGGAGGCCGAGCGGATCCATGTCGGGGCGGGCAGCAACGTGCAGGACAACGCGGTGCTCCACGTCGACCCGGGCTTTCCGCTGACGGTCGGCGCCGGGGTTACGGTCGGGCACCAAGCCATGCTGCACGGCTGCACCATCGGCGACGGCACGCTGATCGGCATCGGCGCGACGGTGCTCAACGGCGCCCGGATCGGCCGGGAATGCATGATCGGCGCCCACGCCCTGATCGCCGAGGGCAAGGAGATCCCAGACCGTTCGGTGGTGATGGGCATTCCGGGCAAGATCGTGCGCACGGTCTCCGACGCCGAGCTGGAGCAGCTCCGCCGCGGCGCCGAATCCTACCGCGCGCGGTCGCGCCAGTACGCGGCCGGCCTGAAGCCGGTGCCCGGCCGCTGACCGGCGCCGGCGGCGCCCGGCACGGCCCGCCTGTCCGGCTATCCCTTTTTGCTTGAGCGGCCCTATCCGTTCGGCTATAGGAGGCGTCCCGTTGGTGACGCGCTCGTGGCGGAACTGGTAGACGCGCTAGGTTCAGGTCCTAGTGGCTGAAAGGCCGTGGGGGTTCGACTCCCTCCGAGCGCACCAACGCCCCCCTCCCATTCCATCCATGCCCTTCCAGGGCATTCCATCCATCCCCTGGAAGGGACGGCGCCCGGCCGTCACCGACCCAGCGACAGGGCATCGTCGCCGGCCGGCGGCAAGGCCGCGGTTTCCCTGGCCGTCAGCCCGTCGATCCTCAGCTCGTCGCGGCCGGGCTGGAGGTGGACGCGGCCCGCCGCCACAGCCACCTTGCGGGCCGGCGTGCCCCCCGGGCCGGGCAGCGAGAGGACGAGGTTCAGCGGCTGCCCGCAATCGTCGACGACCACGTCCACCACGGTCCCGATCCGGATGCCGTCGCTTGCCGTGACGCTGCGGTCCATCAGGTCGTCCAGATCCGACAGCGCCGCAGCACCGGTGGCGGGATCGCCGAGAACGGGAAGGGCGTCGGCCGCCGCGCAGGCGCCGGGCGGGCCGGCGGAGGCACCGGAAAGGGTGCCGAGGCCGAGAAGCAGGGCGGCCACCCCCGTCCGCACGGTCCTGCCTGTTCCGTGTCCGTGGATCCTGTGCAAAATGTCCCTCCGACGCGGCTGCCTTCCTTGTGTCCTTTTGACAACAGGCAAGAAGCTTCGTGGTTGCATGGGACGGATATCAGCCGCGCCGGCGCCCCGCCCCGCGCGGCGGGCGGCGGGGTTGCCGCAGGCGGCCGCCCGGTCCGCCCCGCTGTGGCCGGAACAGGATGAACAGAACGACCAGGCCGACAGCCAGAATGGGAAGAAGGGCTTCCATCGCGACCTCCCGCAGTGCGCGCGTCCGCGCTGCCAGAGTGCGCCCGCGGCGGTGGCCCGGTCCATGGAGCGCAAGGGGTACGGTTGCGGCGACCGTTGATTCTCCTGCTCTCTCTGGTTCCCGGGGTGCGATTCCTGTATCCTGCCGAAGGAACCAGGGATGCGGAGCGTGGCCGGCGATCGACGCCCGGCCACTGGCGACGCATTTCTTTAACGGCAGCAACGGTAAGGAACCGATGCAGACGCGCGTTGCGGACTTCGTCCATGATGGCAGGCGGATCGTGGCTTTTCTGGAGGATGGGGGCTCGCCGGGCCACGTCAGCCAGCCTTGGCCCCAGGTCGCCGAACGGTACGCGCAGGAGCAGGGCATCGGCCTCGGCGACGCCCGCTGGTACAATGTGGTCCCGGAGCGCTTCGCCAACGGGCGCCCGAACATCACCGAATTCCTGCCCGGCAAGCGAAGCTGGAACTACGAGGCCAACCTGGCGCTTGCCCGCAAGATCATCCTCCAGCTCGGCCTCGACCCGGACACCCTTCCGCTCGACCTGTAGCGGGACGGCGGCCCGGCGCCGTCCATATCAGTCGGCGAGCGTCAGCCCCATCTCCCAGAAATCGGCCTCCAGCCGGCAGGCCTGGCGGAAGACGGTCAGGAGCTGGGGGAAGCGCGCCTCGGTCATGGCGCGGGCGGCCAGCCGGTCCAGGGTCGCGCGCGCGCCGGCCGCCACCTCCTGGTAGGCGGCGCCGGAATATTCCCCGATCCATTCCCGGTAGGGGTTGTCCGCCGCCGGTCCGGCGGCGGCGAGGCGCCGGCCGATCTCGGCGTAACCGATGACGCAGGGGGCGAGCGCCGCATGCAGGTCGAGGAGATCGCCGCGCAGGCCGGTCTCCAGGACGTAGCGCGTGTAGGCCATGGTCGCCCGGGCCTCCGGAGCCCCTTCCAGCGCCTCCGGCGACAGGCCCCAGCGGGCGCACAGCCCCACATGCAGATCCATCTCGACGTCGAGGATGGCCTTCAGCCCGGTCAGGGCGGCGCGCATGTCGGCCAGGGACTGGCCCTTGTAGACGGCCAGCGCGTAGGCGCGCGCGAAATGGGCGAGGAACAGGTAATCCTGCACGAGATAGTGGCGGAAGGCCGGCTCGGGCAGGCTGCCGTCGCCCATGGCCCGGACGAAGGGGTGGTCGACGTAGCGGCGCCAGTCGTCCGCGGCGGCTTCGGTCAGCCGGTCGAAGAGATCGGGAGGCGGCGGCATGCGGGGCTCCTGTGCGGGGTCCACGGCGGATGGACCGGGGGATCGCGGTCCCCGACCATAGCAGCTTCCCGCGGCCCCGATCAGGTTCCGCGCCCGGCGACGCGATCCGGCGGCAGGCCGGGCGCCTGCGAGGCCGCGTCGCCCGGGGCCGCCGGCCGTTCGGCCGGCCGTTTCAGCACCGCCAGGGCCAGCGCCGTCACCACCGTGCCGGCGACGATGGCCAGCACATAGGGGCCGAGCGGGGACACCGCGTTGGGGATGGCCAGCACGAAGACGCCGCCGTGCGGCGCCCGCAGCCCGCAGCCGAACCACATGGACAGGGCGCCCGCCACCGCCGAGCCGGCCACCGCGGCCGGGATCACGCGCAGCGGGTCCTTGGCCGCGAAGGGGATGGCGCCCTCGGTGATGAAGGCGAGGCCGAGCACGCCGGCCGCCTTGCCGGCCTCCCGCTCCTGCGCGGTGAAGCGGCCGCGGGCCACCTGGGTGGCAAGGGCCAGCCCGAGCGGCGGCGTCATGCCCGCCGCCATCACCGCGGCCATGGGCGTGAAGGTGTTGGAGGCCAGCAGCCCGACCGCGAAGGTGTAGGCCGCCTTGTTGACCGGCCCGCCCATGTCGAGCGCCATCATGGCGCCGAGCAGGGCGCCCAGAGCCACCGCGTTGACCCCGGTCATACCCTGGAGGAAGGCGGTCAGGCCGGACATGATGGCGGCCACCGGCGTGCCGATCACATAGATCATCAGCAGCCCCACCGCGAGCGTGGCGAGCAGCGGGATGATCAGCACCGGCTTCAGCCCCTCCAGGTTGGCCGGCAGGCGGATGGTGTCGCGCAGCCAGCGCGCCACATAGCCGGCGAGGAAGCCGGCGACGATGCCGCCCAGGAAGCCGGCCCCGACCTCGGCCGCCAGCATGCCGCCGATGAAGCCGGGGGCGAGCCCCGGCCGGTCGGCGATGGAGTAGGCGATGTAGCCGGCCAGCACCGGCACCATCAGCCCGAAGGCGGCATCGCTGCCGATCTGCATCAGCGCCGCGGGCAGGGTGCCCGGCTCCTTGAAGGCGTCGATCCCGAAGACGAAGGACAGCGCGATGATCAGGCCGCCCGCCACCACGAAGGGCAGCATGAAGGACACGCCGGTCAGCAGGTGCTTGTAGGGTCCGGGCGCCTCCTCCCGCATCGCCGGACCGGGCGCCGCGGCCGGCCCGGACGGGCGGCCGGCGGGAGCCGGGGCGGGCAGGGCGAGCGCCGCGTCGATGACGCGGGCGGGCTGCTTCAGCGCCTCGCCGACCGAGGTTCTGAGCAGCCGCTTGCCGGCGAAGCGGTCGGTGGCGACGTGGGTGTCGGCGCCGATGATGACCGCCTCGGCCGCCGCGATCTCCTCCGCCGTCAGGGCGTTCTTGGCGCCCACCGAGCCCTGCGTCTCCACCTTGATGCGGTAGCCCCGGGCCTCCGCGGCCTGCCTCAGCGCCTCGGCCGCCATGAAGGTGTGGGCGATGCCGGTGGGGCAGGCGGTGATGGCGACCAGCAGGCCGGAGCCGCCGGCCGGCGGTGCGGGCGCGGCGTCCGGCGGCGCGGCGGCCTGTGGCGGCGGCGGTACGGCTTGTGGCCCCGCCGCACCGGAGCCGCCGGCGCTGGCC
>JAEZHQ010000525.1 GCA_023416455.1 Pseudomonadota bacterium
CGGCGCTCCAGCAGGCCGATCAGGTTCTCGCCGGTGTCGCCCTTGCGGCGCACGGCCTCGGCGTAGATGCGGCGGAACTGCTTCTCGCCGATGTTGCCGTAGTAGCCCTTCAGCTTCTGCTTGGCCATCAGCTGAAGGCCGTAGTCCGACGGCTTCTTGCGGCGCTGGCCGTGCTGGCCGGGGCCGTACTCGCGCTTGTTGATCGGGCTCTTGGAGCGGCCCCAGAGGTTGACGCCGAGGCGGCGGTCGATCTTGTACTTGGACTCTTGACGCTTGCTCATCTCATTCCTCGATGGAACACGAGTTGGTTTTGTCCCGGTAGTTCCGCGGGCAGGGCAGCCGCGGACGGGGCGTCGGATAGGCACGCCCGCATTCCCAGGATTGGAGCCGCGCACTATACGGATCCCATGCCCGATGTCAAACGGCGCCTGCACCGGCCATCCCCGGCTCCGAAGCGCTAACCCTCTGGGCGGCGGTGCCGCAAGGCCCATGTCCCCGGTGTCGAGCATCCCGACGACGGAAGGCCGCGATGAAGGACCACCGTGCCGGATCCCAACCCGCCCACCCCCGCCCGCCGGCCGTCGCGCTGGCCGGGTTCGCCCTGGCCTTGGCCTTGGCCCTCGCCCTGGCCTTCCCGGCGATGGTGCACGGGGCGGGGCCGGAGCGGGCGGCGGAGCGGACGCCGGCGCGGGAGGTGGGGGACCGGGTGACGCTGCGGGTGGAGGATCTTCCCGCCCCCGGCGCCACCCCCACCGTCTCCAACACGCCGCTCCCGGTCGAACGGCCCGCAGGCCGGCCCCTGCGCGTGCCGCCGGGCTTCACGGCCACGCTGTTCCGCGACGGGGTGGAGAACGCCCGCAACCTGCTGGTGCTGCCCGACGGCGGCGTGCTGGTGGCGCAGCAGAAGCCGGGAACGCTCACACTGCTGCACGACCGCGACGGCGACGGCGCGGCGGAGGAGGCGTGGCTGTGGGCCGCCGGCTTCGACCGGCCCTTCGGCCTCGCCTTCCACGGCGGCTTCGTCCTTGTCGCCGATGCGCAGGCGGTGTGGCGCCTGCCCTGGCGCGAGGGCGCCACCGCGGCGGCGGGCGAGCGGCGGCGCCTCACCCCGCCCGGCGCGCTTGGCGGGAGCGACGGGCACGACACCCGCTCGCTCGTCCTCGCTCCCGACGGAACGCGATTCTACGTCGGCATCGGCTCGGCGTCCGACGTCGCGGAGGAGGAGGCGCCGCGCGCCACAATCCAGGAGTTCGCCGCCGACGGCGGGCAGCCGCGCACCGTCGCCACCGGCCTGCGCAACCCCGTCGGCATGGCGTTCCGGCCGGGGTCGGAGGATCTCTACGTGGTGGTCAACGAGCGCGACGGGCTGGGCGACGGGCTCGTCCCGGACTTCCTGACGCGCGTCGAGCCGGACGGCTTCTACGGCTGGCCCTACGCCTATCTGGGCGGCAACCCGCAGCCGGGCCTGGCGGAGCGGCGGCCCGACCTGGTCGCCCGGACGCTGGTGCCGGACCTGCTGTTCGAGGCGCATTCCGCCCCGCTCGGCCTCGTCTTCGCCGAGCGGACGGGCTTCCCGCAGCGCTGGCGCAACGGCGCCTTCGTCGCCCTGCACGGCTCCTCCAGCCGCTCCCGGCCGGTCGGCTACACGGTCGTCTTCGTGCCGTTCGAGGGCCGCCGGCCGGCCGGCGGCTACGAACTGTTCGCCGCCGGCTTCCGGCTGGACCACGAGGGCGACGGTCCCCGCCCGGTCGTGTGGGGCCGGCCCAGCGGGCTTGCGGTCGGCAAGGACGGCAGTCTGCTGGTCGCCGAAAGCCTGGGGTCGGTGTGGCGGATCGCCTACGGGAGCGGCCGCAGGACGCGGCGCTGAGCCTGGCACTGAGCAGGGCGCTGAGCGGGGCGCTGAGCGGGGCGCCGGGGGCGGTGCGCGGTCAGCAGCACTCGTCCTCCAGCCGGCGCAGCATGGCCAGCCCCTCCTCGTCTCCGTGCTCCTCGAACAGCTCGGCGATGAAGCAGACGCTGGCGCACAGCAGGCAGAGCCCGTCGGCCTGCCGCTTCAGCGGGTCGTCGGCGACGGCCAGCTTCTCCTTGAAGCGCTCCCAGAAGGCGTTGGTCCGGGCCGGGTCGTCGATGTGCATCCGCAGCCGCTCGACGACCCGGCGCGCGTTGCCGGCGCAGTCGATGCCCTTGAAGGAGACGTAACGGTCGGTGGTGTCGGATGCATCCACGGGAATGGCTCCTCGATCGAAGCGGGTTGGCGCCCGAGGAGTAGGGAGGCGCCCGGCCGCGGGCAAGCCGCCCTGCACGAGCCGCCGGACGGCGGCGCGAACGGCACCGGCGGCGCGCGAACGGCCGGCCGTATGCCCCTTTCGCAGGTTGCTACGCACCGTGCTGCCGGGTTTGAACCGAAGGCGTCTGATGGAAGCCATCAAACGCCTTCGGTATTACAGGGCCAGAAGCTTCTTCAGCGCGTCGATCCGCCCGCGGCCGACCGGCACGCGCGGGGCGCCGGGGGCGGCCATGACGAAGACCGGGCGGCCGTCGCTGCGGTCGATGGCCCGGGCGTGGCGGAGGTTGACGATGTAGCCGCGGTGCGCCCGCACGAACTGCCGCCCGTCGAGCCGCGCCTCCAGCTCGGACAGCGGCAGCGCGCAGAAGAAGGCGCCCTCGGCGGTGTGCACCGTGGAGTAATGGCCGTTGGCCCGGACGTAGACGGCGGCGGCCGGATCGAGGAGGACGACGCCCTGGCCCGTCGTGACGGGCAGCTTCACCAGTGGCCCCGCCGGCCCGGCGGCGGCCGGCGGCGGCTCGGGCGGGGGCTCGGCGACGGGAGCGCCGACCTCGAACAGCATCAGCGCGGTGACGGCGCGGTCGCCCTGCGGCAGCGCGGTGGCCTTCACCACCACCAGCCGGCCCGGCAGGGCCACCACCATGGAGGTGGCCGCGGCCGGGGCGCCGGGATCGCCCGCCGCCTCCAGCAGAAGCTCCACCTTGGCGCGGCTGCCCGGCGGGTGGAGGTCCTGGAGGCTGGCGCCGAGCAGCGGCGCCACCCGGCCGCCGAGCAGGCGCTCGGCGGCGGCGTTGATCGACACCACGCACCGCTCGCGGTCGAGCAGGACGAGCCCAACGTCCATATGCTGGAGCCGATATTCCATGGGGGCAGTATAGGCCGGCGCCACCCCCAGGCCCAACCGCCGTTACGGCTCGCCCTTGCGCCGCCCGGTCAGCGCGGCGATGACCCCGTGGAAGGTGCGCACCTCCTGCTCGGTCATCTGCATGCGCTCCAGGGCGTTGCGCAGGGTGCGCACCATGGAGGGGCGCTTCTCCGGGGTGGTGAAGAAGCCGGTGCGGTCGAGGTCGCCCTCCAGATGCTCGAAGAAGTTCAGCAGCTCCGCCTTGGTGGCCGGGCGGGTCTGGCCGGTGTGCAGGACGCGCTCGGGGGGGATGTCCCCGGTCTGGAACCACTCGTAGCCGATCAGCAGCACCGCCTGCGCCAGGTTCAGCGACGAAAAGGCCGGGTTGAGCGGCACCGTGACCAACGTCTCCGCCAGGGTCAGGTCGTCGTTGACAAGACCCGTGCGCTCCGGCCCGAACATCACCCCGGTCCGGTGGCCGGCGCCGTGGTGGGCGCGCAGCTCGCCGGCGGCGACGCGCGGGGTGACGAAGCGCTGGATCATGCCGCGCGTGCGCACGGTGGTGGCGAAGACCACATGCAGGTCGGCCACCGCCTCGGCCGCCGTCCCGTAGAGCCGGGCGCCGTCGAGCACGAGGTCGGCGCCCGAGGCCGCCGCCGCCGCCTTGGGGTTGGGCCAGCCGTCGCGGGGCTTGACCAGCCGCAGCTCGGTCAGGCCGCAGTTCAGCATGGCGCGCGCGCAGGCGCCGATGTTCTCGCCGAGCTGGGGCTCGACGAGGATGATGGCCGGTCCGCCCAGGACGGAGGGCCGGTTGGGGTCCTTACCGGAGGTCATCGTCTCACGACCGTATCTTGGGCTCGGTCACGTCCGCGGGGACGCGCCATCCTTGAACAGCTTGAAGGTGTAGCTGTCCACCAGCGCCTCCATCGCCGCCTCGATGATGTTGGTGGAGACGCCCAGCGTGGACCACTCCTGCCCGTCGCCGTTGCGCGAGCGGATCAGCACGCGCGGCATGGCGCCGGTGCCGTCCTTGGCCGCCAGGATGCGCACGCGGTAGTCGGACAGCTTCACCCCGTCCAGCAGCGGATAGAGCGGCT
>JAEZHQ010000475.1 GCA_023416455.1 Pseudomonadota bacterium
CCCGAGGAATGCCTGTCCGAAACTCCGCTTCATCCTTCCACGCTCCATGCTGCGGGTTGCGGAAGGATTTCGCCATTAAGGTTAACTCACTCTTGCCACGGCGACGGGGTCCCGGAATTGTCACGGCTCCGGCGGAGTCATCGGTGGGGCATGGCCTTCAGCCGGCGCGGCCCGGGAAGAGGGCCGAAGACCTCGGCGGGGAAGGGAGACGGCGCCAAGCCTCTGCCGCGACGGCCTGCGACCCGCCGCCGCACGACATGGGCAGGACATGAAAATGAGAATGACTCGCAATTCTTGGCGGGGTGGGGTAGTCTGCCGGCTGATGATAACGCCGGGAGCGGAACGATGTGCGATACGGTGGGGGAGGGGCGGCTGTCGCCCTGGCGGCTGGCCGACCTGTCGGCTCCGGAGCGGGCGCTCCTGACGGGGTTCCGGCGGTGGTTCCGGGACGGCACGGCGGGGGCGATGACGGCCATGCGCGCCGGCTTCAACGTGGCCGGCATTCCCAACACGGCGCTGCTGCCGCTGTTCGCCCTGCTCGGCACCTTCGCCGTCACCGAGGCGGGCCGTCCGGAGATCCGCTGCCCGGCCTGCTCCCGGCTGGGGATGGACGAAATGGTGCTGCTCGACGCGCTGGCCGCCATGCAGGCGGGCGAGGAGGACGTGGCCACCCAGCTTCTGGACCGCTGGCTGCCGGTGGTGGCCTTGTGCATGGCGGTCGATGCCGCCCGCGAACTGGCCGGGATCCTGGACGGCGCCTGCATCCGCCTGCCGCGGCGCCGGCCGGCGCGCCTGATCGCGGTGGCGGCGGAATAGCCGGCGGGGGTGGCTACAGGGCCAGCCGCCGGGGGGCTTCCGCCCGCAGCGTCTTGCGCAGGAGCCATTGGTCGATCGCGATCTCGACCCGTTCCCCGGCGGGGGTGCGGTAGCTGTAGCGGCCACGCTCGTTTCCGCAGGGCTCGTAGCCCAGCCGGTCGTAGAAGGCGAGCACGCCCGGGTTGTCGCGGTCGACGCCGAGTTCGGCCTCGCCGAGCCCACGGGCCAGGACGGTGCCCTCGGCCGCCGCCATCAGGCGGCTGCCGAGCCCCAGCTTGCGGAAGGGCTGGAAGACCCGCAGGGCCCACAGGGTCGCCCGGCCCAGCTGGCGCTTGCGCGCGAAGTCGATGCAGATCTGGCCGGCCGGAAAGCCGTTGGCCGTCGCCACCAGCAGGGCGCCGTTGCCGCGCTCCTGCATGCGGAAGGCGTTGGCGATGATCTCCCGGTGCGGGGTGTGCAGCCCGAACCATTCCAGATCGCCGAGATCCTCCCGCCGGGCGAAGCGGATGGCGACGGGCAGGGCGAGGACCGCCCCGCCGGCGGGGGCGGCCCAGCCGGAGGGGCCGGTCCGGTTCGCGTCGTCGGCCTGCATGGCTCCTCCCTTTCCCTTGGCCATCCGCGCCGCCCGACGCTGCGGCCGGCCCCCCATGTCCGGCCCCGGCGGCGGGTGGGGGCGTAAGCGGGAACGGCCGGCCGCGGCTTCCCGTTCCCGGGTGAACCCGGACGCGCCCGTTCGCGTTGACACGGCGACGACGGCCAGCGGCGGAGGGCGACGTGGATGGCTCCTGGTCTGCGGAGACGGGCCGGCTTCTCGACCGGGCCGGCGCCCTGCTGCGGGCGCGCCGGGTCCGCGAGAGCCTGGAGCTATACGACCTTGCGGTGGCACGCGGGGTCGATCCGCTGGCCGTGGGGGGCGAGCGCTGGATGGCCCACATGCTGATGGGCGCCTTCGAGCGGGCCTGGTCGGTCAGCGATCTGGTGCTCGCGCGCAGCCTCCCGGCCGACCGCAACCGGGCCGACCAGCCGTTCCACCGGCGCGCCGTGTGGGACGGGACCCCCCTCGACGGACGGCCCGTGCTGGTGCGCTGCTACCACGGTCTGGGCGACATCGTGCAGTTCGCGCGCTATCTGCCGCTGGTGGCGCACCGGGCCGCCGGGCTGGTCGTGCAGGCCCCGCCGGCGGCGCACGGGCTGCTCGCCCCCCTACCGGGACTCGACGCCCTGCTCCCCCTCGACGGGACGCCGCTCGACGCGGTGTCCTGGGGCGGGCGGCCCGCGCCGGGCGCGCCGCCGCCGGTGCAGGCGGAGCTGATGGAGCTGCCCCACGCCTTCCGGTCGAATCTGGCCAGCCTGCCGGCGGCGGTCCCCTATCTCCACGCCGAGCCGGCGCGGGTGGCGGTGCAGGCGGCGCGCCTGCGGCGGCGCGGGCGGCTGGCCGTCGGTCTGGCCTGGGCGGCGGGGCGTTGGGACGGCGGCCACCGCTCCCTCCCCGAGTCCCTGGTGGCGAGGCTGATGGACGTGCCGGGGATCGACTGGGTCTGCCTGCAACGTGGACCCGCCCTCGACCATGCCGCCGCCTTGCCCTTCCGCGACTCCGGCCCGCGCAGCGACGACCTGCGCGACAGCGCGGCGATGATCCGGGCGCTCGACCTCGTCGTCTCGGTGGACACGGTGGTGGCCCATCTGGCCGGCGCGCTGGGCGCCCCGGTGTGGACTCTGCTGCATCACGAGGCCGATTGGCGCTGGATGCTGGGGCGCACGGACAGCCCCTGGTACCCGACCATGCGCCTGTGGCGCCAGCCGTCGCCCGGCCATTGGGACGCGGTCGTTGCCGGGTTGCGGGAGGCGCTCTCCCGGGAGTTGCCGAGCGCAGCGGCGGCGGGTTCCGCATCCCCGAGCTGTGGCGCCCGTGGCATCGGACCGAAGGCGTAGGATGGAGAGGGTGTTGACAGCCTTTGCGCGCACCGGTTAGTGTCTAAACCAACAAAGACGCCGGAAAGAAATCAACCGGACAACTTCCATATTTGCGTAAAATTGTTCAAATAGGTGGAGGAAGAAGCCATGCTGAGAGTCGTCAATCTTGAGCGCACCGGAATCTTCGTCGTCATGCGCGGCGGGGCGGTGGCCACCCTGGCGGGCAGCAGCTACTGGCGCTCGCTCGATGATGTGCGAAAGGCCGCCCGCACGGAGAATGTTGCGGTCAGCGATCTGGTCGTCCGCACCTCCATGTAGCCGCTTCGCCTGCAACCGCTCGGCTTGCGACCGCTCGACCTTCAGCCGCACCGGGCGCTGGCCGAAGCCGTTTCAGGAGATGCCGTTTCAGAGGAAGAGGCCGATTCAGAAAAGGTGCGTCGTCGCACCGCGGCCACTGGTTCCTGCTTCCCCCCTCGGCCTTCCCCACAGGCCGCGGGGAAGGTGGAGGAGTTTTCCCTTCCCCTTCCCCGCGGCCTGTGGGGTGAATCCGGCGGCCTTTTCAGCCGGCACGCACGCGCATGAGGAAGCGGTCCACCTCGCTGTGGAGGGTGGCGGCCTGACGGGACAGCTCGTTGGTGGCCGATAGCACGTTGCGCGCCTCGTTGCCGGTGTCGGCGGCCGAAGCGTTGACGCGCACGATGGTCTCGCTCACCTCGCGGGTGCCGATGGAGGCCTGCTGGACGTTGCGGGCGATCTCCGTGGTGGCGGCCCCCTGCTCCTCCATCGCCGTGGAGATGGAGGTGGAGATGTCGTTGATCCGCGCGATGGTCTCGGAGATGGACCGGATGGCGCCCACCGCGCCGTGGGTGGCGTTCTGAACCGCACCGATCTGGGCGTTGATCTCTTCGGTGGCCTTGGCGGTCTGGTTGGCGAGGCTCTTGACCTCGCTGGCCACCACGGCGAAGCCCTTGCCGGCTTCGCCGGCCCGCGCCGCCTCGATCGTGGCGTTCAGCGCCAGAAGGTTGGTCTGGCTGGCGATGTCGTGGATCAGCTTGACCACCTGGCCGATCTTGCTGGCCGCGTCGGCCAGGCCCTGCACCGTGGTGTTGGTGCGCTCGGCCTGGGCCATGGCTTCGCTGGCGATGGCGGCCGACTGGGCGACCTGATGGCTGATCTCGCCGATCGAGGCGGTCAGCTCCTCGGCCGCGGCGGCGACGGTCTGGATGTTGACCGACGCCTCCTCGGCGGCCGCCGCCACCTGGGTGGACTGCACGCTGGTGTCCTCGGCGGTGCGGCTCATCGTCTGGGCGGTGCCCTGGAGCTGCTGGGCGGCGCTGGCGACCGCCTGGACCACGGACTTGACCTCGCGCTCGAACGAATCGGCGGTGCTTCCCAGCTCGCGCGAGATGATCGCCGCGGTGTTCAGGTCGATGTAGACCGAGGTGGCCAGGTCCATGTCGAGGAACACCGCCTTGTTGATCGCCTGGAGGAGCTGCGCCAGCTTCTCCGGCTTCTTGCGGTGGACCTGGGCGGCCAGCTCGATCAGACGGTTCAGCGTGTAGCAGTAGGCGCCCGTGTACCAGCGCGGCTCCAGCCCGATGCGCTGGTGCGCCTGGCCGATCTTCAGGACCTGCGCCATGTAGGCATCGTCGAAGGTGCCGGTGAAGACGTTCTTCAGCCAGTGCTGCCTTTGCAGGTCGCGCGCCCGGCTGACCGTCGACGGGCTGGCCAGCAGAGGGGCAAGCTTGGGGACCGCTCGCAGGTAGCTGTAGAAATCCTCAAGGATGATGTCGATCCGCGAAGCCAGATGGGGCTGAAACTCCCGCAAGGCGGCCCTGGCGGGTTCATCGATGCGCAGAAAGGAAATGCGTTCGAGGATGGACTGGGTCTGGGCGGCGTGCGACATGGAGCGGCATCCCCGAATGGCGGTCGATTGAAGTCTATCAGAAAATTTGAATAGAATACAATCTATGTGGCGCGGAATGCCACTATGGAGCGGCGGCAGGCTCCTGCAAATGGCCAGTTTGTCGCAGGCCCGGCGCCGGAATGGGAAGGCCGGCGGAGCCGTGAGGCGTCCGCCGGCCGCCGTTCGGAACGAAGCCGGAGAGGGAGGGCCGGTGTTGCCCGCAGGCGGTGGGCTTCAGGCCGCCATGTGGGCCGGCCGGCGCAACGCCTGGGCCGCGCTCAGCACCGCCTTCTGCAACTTCTCGAAGGCGCGCACCTCGATCTGCCGCACCCGCTCGCGCGAGACGCAGAACTGCTGGCTGAGCGCCTCCAGGGTGGAGGGGTCGTCGCGCAGTCGGCGCTCGAACAGGATGCGCCGCTCGCGGTCGTCGAGCCGCTCCAGGGCCTGGCCGACGAGGCGCCGGCGCAACGCCAGCTCGTCGGCCTCGGCGATGGTGCTCTCCTGGGTCGGCCGCTCGTCGGCGAGCAGCTCCAGCCAGTTGGTCTCGCCGTCGCTGGACAGGGTGGCGTCGAGGGAGCTGTCGTTGGAGGACAGCCGGCGGTTCATCTCCACCACCTCCTGCTCGGGCACGTCCAGTTCGGTGGCGATGGCGGTGACCGTGGCGGGGGAGAGGTCGCCCTGCTCCAGCTCCTCCATCTGGCTCTTCAGCCGGCGCAGGTTGAAGAACAGCTTCTTCTGTGCGGCGGTGGTCCCCATCTTCACGAGCGACCAGGAATGCAGGATGTACTCCTGGATGGCGGCGCGGATCCACCAGGTGGCGTAGGTCGCAAAACGGAAGCCGCGCTCCGGATCGAACTTCTGCGCCGCCTGCATGAGGCCGACGTTGCCCTCGGCAACCAGATCGGGCAGCGGCAGGCCGTAGCCGCCGAAGCCGCGCGCGATCTTGATGACCAGCCGAAGATGGCTGCCGACCAGGCGTTCCAGGGCTTGGGCATTGCCCCGGCCGCGCCATGCGACGGCCAACTCGCGTTCCTCGTCCGGGGCCAGGATCGGGAAGCGCTTCGACTCTTCGACGTAGCGGGTCAAGCTGGCATTCTCACCAGTCAGGAGTTTCTTGAGCACTCCAAGCCTCCTCTTTCCAACTCTTCACCGTCCGCCGCGACGCCATGTCCCTCCGCCGGGCGCGTTGCGCTCAGCGCCTTCGGTTCAACATTTCCTGATTGGTCGCTTTATGGATTTTTTTCCGAAAAACTTCAGGAATGCGTCAGTCAGGCCATGATAATGTGCCGGCCGCTCCAGTATGGATCAAGCTGATAAACGGACGCCCAACAATGTTTTTTGGCGTATATCCGAGCTATTCTACCGCCGTGGCCACCGGTCTGGACGAATGAACCTTTGTAACACTCGACCTTCGAAGGGGGATGACGTTCGGGAGAAGGGCGATTTGGAAATCCTCCTTTCGGCCGGTGCTCTGCCGATAGGCAGTGCCTCTTCTCCCGCCGCCCGCCGCCCGATTCCTGCCCGGACGGCGCTTCGCGCGGGGGCTTCTTCGCGCAGCCGGCCGTTCTCTGGCGGTGCCTGCGCCGTATGTGCTAGGCTGATGCCCTTCCGAAAGGATATCTCCCAAAGTCGCGGTACAGGTCCGGGGCTGGGTGGAAGGGCCGATCGGGGGGCAGGAATCCACCGGCCGCGGCGTACCTCATTTGGAACGATTCTTTAGAATCGATTCTTTGGAAACGATAAGAGGGGCGTGTTTGCAGGATGTTCCCATGATCGTTCGCGACAGCCGGCCGGAGGATATGGACCGCATCCAGGCCATCTACGCGCACCATGTGCTGACCGGCCTCGCCTCCTTCGAGGAGGTTCCGCCCGACGTGCCGGAACTGGCGCGCCGGCGGGCCGACGTGCTCGGCCGCGGGCTGCCGCATCTGGTGGCGGAGGCCGGAGGCGCGGTCGTCGGCTACGCCTACGCCGGACTCTACCGTCCGCGCGCGGCCTATCGGTTCACGGTGGAGGATTCCATCTACGTCGATCCCGCCGCCGTCGGGCAGGGCGTCGGCCGGGCGCTGCTGGCCGAGGTGATCGCACGCTGCACCGCCGCGGGCTACCGGCAGATGGTGGCGGTGATCGGGGACAGCGGCAACGCCGCGTCGATCGGCCTGCACAGCCATCTCGGCTTCGTGTCGGCCGGGGTGCTGAAGGCGGTGGGGTTCAAGTTCGGCCGGTGGGTCGACAGCGTCCTGATGCAGCGCCCGCTCGGCCCGGGGGAGAGCAGCCTGCCCGGCTGACGCCGTTCCCGAAGAACGGGGCGCTGGACGTCCCCCATCCCAACCCCGCCCCACGGGTGGGGGAGGGCCGGGCCGGGGGCAAACGGTCGTCCCGTCATTTCCGGTTGCGGAGTCGCGCCTACGCCGTCCGCTTGCGGCCGAGACCCAGCTTGGTGGCCATCTCCGAGCGCGCCTTGGCGTAGTTCGGGGCAACCATGGGGTATTCCGGCGGCAAGCTCCATTTCGCGCGGTATTCCTCCGGCGACAGGTCGTAGACCGTCTTCAGATGCCGCTTCAGCATCTTCAGCTTCTTCCCGTCCTCCAGACAGACGATGAAGTCCGGGGTGACCGACTTCTTGATCGGCACGGCGGGCGTCAGCTCGGGCTTGGCCGGGGCGGCCTTCTCCTCGCCGAGGCCCCGGAAGGCCGCCTGGACGTTGCTGATCAGCGACGGCAGGTCGTTCACCGCCACCGCGTTGTTGCCGACATAGGCAGCGACGACCTTGGCGGTCAGCGACTGCAATTCCGTTGATTCCTGGGACATGGTGCCCCTCCGCTCCAATCCGCTGCGGGTCAGCCGTTCACCGAATCGCGCAGCTGCTTGGCGGGCTTGAACTTCGGCGCCTTGGAGGCGGCAATCTTCACGATCTCGCCGGTGCGCGGGTTGCGGCCTTCGCGGGCGGCGCGCTCGGCCACCTCGAAGATGCCGAAGCCGGCAAGGCGCACGTCTTCACCGCGGCCGAGCGCCGAGGAGATGCCCTCGAACACCGACTGGACGACCTTCGCCGCCTCGGTCTTCTTGATGCCGGCGCTGGTGGCAACGGTCTCGATCAGCTCGGCCTGGTTCATGCAAAAACTCCTTGGGCTGGATTGTTCACGGCTTTTCCGTGTTATTGGCAGATGCAAACCATCCGCACAAGAGCGGAGGTGCCCAAGGCAACTGAAGGTGTTTGGCAAGCGTGAATTCTTGCCACAACCGTGTTCTGAAGGCATCAAGCCGGAGACGGCGGCCCGGAAAGCCGGGGGGAATGGCCGCCGCCGGCCGCGCCGGGCGGCCGACTCGCCCGGCCTTCCGGCCGTTGCGGCCCCGCTCACCCGGGTTTGTGGCCGGCGCGGACCTGGAGGTCGTCGATGCGCCGTTCGGCCTCGTCGTAGGTGAGGTCCTCCTCCAGGGGAACGGCGGCCTCCTCCGACAGCACCCTCAGGCGCTCGCGCTGGTGGTCGGTCATCGGCAGCCCGCGCCCGGCGTCGTTGGGATTGATGCCCCGTCCGTCGCCGGTGGCGGGGTTGATGCGCCCGGTCTCGGCGGCCCTCTGCCGGTCCCGCTCGCTCATCTCCCGTTCGCTGGTCACCCGGCCGGCGCCGTCCTGCCCGCCGCCGGCCCTCTCGTCGGCCCTTCGGTCTTCCGTCCTCCGCTCGTCCATCCCGCTTCTCCCTTGCGCAGACGTCGTCCGATCAATGGGCGCGCCACGGGGTTGGTTCCGAGCGGCGGGCGACGCCGGTATCACCCGCCGAATCCCAGCGCCGCCAGCGCCGTGATGGAGCTTGCGGCGCTGCGGTGCAGGATGAAGCGTCCGCCCGCGGCCTCCCAGGGCTCGCGGGCCTTTTCGCGGTCGTCCACGAGGACGCGGCCGGGGCCGCTGTGGCGGTGCTTGTCGCGGGCCATGCAGGTGATGACCCGGACATGCGGCCCCAGCATGCGGGCGACCCAGCGCCGCTTCTGGTCCGGCGCCCAGGAGCCCAGCGGCAGGCCGGTCAGGATGGTCGGCCCGAAAGGCTCGCAGAAGCGCCAGAGATCCTGGGCGTCCGCCATGAACTCCAGCGTGCCGAAGAAGTCGGGGTGGCGGGACAGCTCCCGCCACATGACCTTCATGGGCAACTCCTCGGGGCGCCGGCCGGTGACCGCCTTCACGCCGCGGTCGAAATCGGCGAGCACCCCGTCGAGGTCGAGGAACAGCTCCGGCGTCGTCATCGCGCCCCCTGGTCCCGTCCGGTCGGTCATCCTGCGGTCAGCCGGCCAGCTCGGGGCGGGCGCGGAACTGGTCGAGGGCCTCGGGGTTGGCGAGGGCCTCGGTGTTCTTGACCGGGCGGCCGTGGACGGCGTCGCGCACCGCCAGCTCGGTGATCTTGCCCGAGCGGGTGCGCGGGATGTCGTGGACCTGGACGATGCGCGCCGGCACGTGGCGCGGCGTGCAGGTGTCGCGGATGCGCTTGCGGATGGCGTCCTCCAGCGCGCCGTCGAGC
>JAEZHQ010000483.1 GCA_023416455.1 Pseudomonadota bacterium
CCCCGACGGCGAGACGGGCGGCGATGCTACAGCGGCACGCCGCGGATCATGCGCGGCAGGTCGCCGACCACGCCCATGGCGTGCCGCATGAAGAAGCGCTTCAGGGGCGGCAGCCGGTTGACCACGGCCATGCCCACGTCGCGGGCGAGGCGGATCGGCGGGATGTTGTTGGAGAACAGGTGCACCAGCCCGTCGCACACCACCGCCAGCAGCACGGTGTCGAAGCGGCGCCAGCGCTGGAAGCGGGCCAGCACCTCCGGCGAGCCGACGTCGAGGCCCAGCCGGTAGGCATCGACGACGACCTCCGCCAGCGCCGCCACGTCGCGCAGCCCCAGGTTCAGGCCCTGGCCGGCGATGGGGTGGATGGCGTGGGCCGACTCGCCGACCAGGGCCAGCCGTTCGGCGATGAAGCGATCGGCCAGCAGCACCGACAGCGGCCAGCCCTCGCGCCGGGTCAGCAGCTCGATGTCGCCGAGATAGCCGCCGGAGCGGCGCGTCAGCTCGGCGATGAACTCCGCCTCGGGCAGCGTGAGGTAGAGATCGGCCAGCGACGACTTCTCGCTCCACACGATGGAGGAGCGGTTCTCCGTCATCGGCAGCACGGCGAAGGGGCCGTTCGGCAGGAAATGCTCGACCGCCACGCCGTTGTGCGGCTCGGAATGGCGGATGGTGCAAATGATCGCGGTCTGGTCGTAGGACCAGCGCCGCACCTTGATGCCGGCGCCCTCGCGCGCCAGCGAGCGGCGGCCGTCGGCCCCCACCACCAGCCGCGCCTTCACCACCCGCCCGTCGGCCAGGGTCACCGTGGCGCCGGCGCGCGTGCGCGTCACCGCCGTGGCCTGGGCGGGGGCGAGGTGGATCAGGCCCGGCAGTTCGGCGACGCGGGCGAAGAGCGCGCGGCGCATGTCCTTGTTGTCGAGGATCCAGCCGAAGGGCTGGTTCTTGCCGTCCACCGTCAGGTCGGTGTGGTCGTAATGGACGAACAGCGGCGAGAACTGGTCAGCGACGCGGATGTCCAGGATGGGGCCGGCCTGCGCCTCCATGTGCGCCCACACGCCCGCCCCCTCCAGCACCTTCTTGGAGGCGTAGGCGATCGCCGTGGTGCGGATGTCGAAGCCGTCCTCGGCGTGGCGGTCGGGGCTGTCGCGGTCGATGCACACCACCGGGACCCCCGCGGTGGCCAGCGCCGCCGCCATGCTGAGTCCGGCCAGGCCACCGCCCAGCACCACGACCTCGGTGGTGATCTCCGCTCCCGCGGCCGTGCCGGCGGCCGACGGGGACGAAACGGCGTCCGGGGAAAGGCTGTCCGATTCGGCCATGATGACGCTGCCCTGTGATCTGTCTTCGCGCGGCCTGAACAATCCTCCCGCTTCCCGCGGATGTCCAGTGCCGGGGCGTCGCGGCCCGCCGGCTGGTGAAAATTTAGGCACTCCCTGCCCAACACCGCGCCTTTGCCCGAGGGAGGCTGACGCGGCGCAGCGGATTCCGCAACCGGCATGCTTCTTGAAAGCGTTGATTTTTGCGGTCGAGGCGAACACGCTCATGCACCTTCGGATCCGCCCCCGGACGGGGAGCGGCACCGGAGGGGCCGAGCCACCGCGCGAGCCGGGACACACGCTTAAAGGGGAGCCACATGAAACTGGTTATGGCCATCATCAAGCCGTTCAAGCTGGACGAAGTGCGCGAGGCGCTGACCTCGCTGGGAATCCAGGGCTTGACCGTCAGCGAGGTCAAAGGTTTCGGCCGCCAGAAGGGCCAGACCGAGATCTACCGCGGCGCCGAGTATTCGGTGAGCTTCCTGCCCAAGGTCAAGGTCGAGGTGGCCGTGTCCGACGACCAGTTCGAGCAGGTGGTCGAGGCGATCCAGAAGGCCGCCAACACCGGCCGCATCGGCGACGGCAAGATCTTCGTGCTGGAGATCGCCCAGGCCGTCCGCATCCGCACCGGCGAGACCAACGCCGAGGCCCTGTAACCGGGTATCTCCCGTCCGCCCCGGGTCCGTCCGTCCGGCAGGACGGGCCCTGGGCGCACCCCGCTGCTGCCGCGGCCGGTCGGGAGGTCCCATTCTTCTTTCGCCGTCGCATCCGGGACTTGACCCCGCCTCCGCCAATCCTTGGGCGCCCACCGCCGGGTGGCCCGATTGCGCGGCGTATGCTTTCCCTTGTCCGGTTTTGTGCCCTTGTGCCGGGCCTTCGCCGCCGCTAGGATCGCCCCCCTCAGTCATGCGGGTCGCGCCGCAGGGACGGGTTCGGCCCGGATCGGGCCCTTTGGATAAGGATCGTCGGCGGCATGTCCACAGTGGACCTTGGCACCCCCGCGCCGGGCAACGGCCGGCTCGACCAGCTGACCGACTATCCCTTCACGCGGCTCGCCGCCCTGCTGTCGGACATCACGCCGCGCGCCAACGTCCCGCCGATCCTGATGTCGGTGGGCGAGCCGCAGCACCCGCCGCCCGCCCTCATCGACGAGACGCTGCGCGCCAACGCGCATCTCTGGGGCAAGTACCCGCCGGTCGCCGGCACGCCGGAGTTCCGCGCCGCGGTGGGTGATTGGCTGAACCGCCGCTACGCCCTTCCCGCCGGCCTGTTCGACGCCGCCACCTCGGTGCTTCCGGTGTCGGGCACGCGGGAGGCGCTGTTCCTGCTCGCCCTGCTGGCGGTGCCGCCGGAAAAGGCGGGCCGGACCCCGGCGGTGCTGATGCCCAACCCCTTCTACGCGCCCTACGAGGGGGCCGGCCTGCTCGCCGGCGGCGAGCCGGTGTTCCTGGCGGCGACGCGGGAGACCGGCTTCCTGCCCGACCTCGACGCCCTGTCCCCGGAGCTGCTGGAGCGCACCGCGCTGTTCTACCTGTGCACGCCGGCGAACCCGCAGGGGGCCGCCGCCGACGCCGCCTATCTGGCGCGCGCCATTGCCCTGGCGCGGCGCCACGGCTTCGTGCTGGCGGTGGACGAGTGCTACGCCGAGATCTACCTGGACCGGCCGCCGGTCGGCGCCCTCCAGGTGGCCGCCGGGATGGAGCACGGCGGGCGGCCCTGGGCCAACCTGCTGGTCTTCCATTCGCTGTCCAAGCGGTCGAGCGCCGCCGGCCTGCGCTCCGGCTTCGTCGCCGGCGACCCCGGGCTGATCGCCCGCTTCTCGCGCCTGCGCAGCTATTCCAACGCCGGCGTGCCGCTGCCCGTGCTGGCCGCCAGCACGGCGCTGTGGCGCGACGAGGCGCATGTGGAGGAGAACCGCGCGCTCTACCGCGCCAAGTTCGCGGCGGCCGAGGCCGCGCTGGGGGGCCGTTTCGGCTACCGCCGGCCGGACGGCGGCTTCTTCCTGTGGCTCGACGTCGGCGACGGCGAGGCGGCAGCGCGGCGCCTGTGGGCGGAGGGCGCCATCCGCGTCCTGCCCGGCGCCTACCTCGCCCGCAGCGAGCCGGGAGAGGCCAACCCCGGCGCCGCCTTCATCCGGGTCGCGCTGGTCAACGACACCGAAACCGTCGGCCAGGCCTGCGCGGCCATCGCCCGCATCCTCGGCTGAAGCCCGTCACCGCAAGGTTCCGCCCCATGGCCCGACCTGTCAGCCCGCGCAGCGGGAGCGGCAAGCCCTCCGGCCGTCCGGAGAAGCCCCCCTTCTTCTCGCCCCAGATGCGCGCCTTCGTGGTGGCGCGGGCGCGCGAGCTGGCCGGCTTCACGCTCGGCATGGCCGGCGTGCTGCTGATGGTGGTTCTGGGCAGCTACAGCCCGTCCGACCCGTCCTGGAACGCCGCACCCGCCGCCGCCGCCGAGACGCGCAACCTGTTCGGCCTTCCCGGCGCCTACCTGGCCGACCTGCTGATCCAGTCGCTGGGCTGGGCGGCCTTCCTGCTGGCCCTGGTGCCCATGGTGTGGGGCTGGCGCCTGGGCGCCCAGAAGCCCATCCGCCACCCGCTGTTCCGCAGCGTGCTGGCGGCCTGGGGCGTGCTGCTGGTCGCCATCATGCTGGCCGGCATGAGCACCGGCGAGGAGGACCCGCTGAAGGGCCACCCCGGCGGCAGCTTCGGCATCGTGCTGCTGGACGGGCTGAGCGGGCTTCTGTTCGGCGGCGATGGCCGCTCCATGGTCGCCACCACCGCGGGGGTGATGGGCGGCGTCGTCCTGTTCATCGCCGCGGGCCTGTCCATCGGCGAGTGGCTGGGCGGCCTCCGCTCGCTGGGCACGCTGGCCGGCACCGTCGGCCGGGGGG
>JAEZHQ010000500.1 GCA_023416455.1 Pseudomonadota bacterium
CTGCGCCTCCTTCCGCCAGGTGCCCAAGCGCATCGTGCTGGACGTGGACGACACCTTCGACGCGGTGCATGGCGGTCAGCAGTTGCGCCTGTTCAACGCCCATTGCGACGAGTACGGCTTCCAACCCATCGTTGTCTTCGACGACGACGGGCGCTTCGTCACCGCTGTGCTGCGCCCGGCCAAACGGCCCAAAGGCACCGAGATCCGGGCCTTCCTGCGCCGCCTGCTGCGCGTCATCCGGGCGAACTGGCCGCACACCGAAATCCTGCTGCGCGGAGATGGCCATTACGCCTGCCCGGAGGTGCTGGAGTGGTGCGAGGGCGAGCGGATCGACTACGTGCTGGGCCTGCCGACCAGCCGCACCTTGCGCCGTCACGTCACCACGCTGGAGGCCAGCACCACCGCCCGCTTCCAGGCCATGCCCGGAGCCGACAAGGTGTGCCGCTTCAAGGAGTTCTACGACGGCGCCAGCACCTGGAGCCGGGTGTGTTCCAGCGCCCTGATCATCGCCTCCACGCTTGGCTCGTTGCTGTGTTCAAGTGACCGCCACGGCAGAGCCCGCAGCTCTCCGGCCACCTTGCCGCTGATCGCGATGGCGCGGATCGACCGGCAATGTCCCTCCAATCCCTCCCGGCAGGCCAGGTCCCGGAAAAGCTCCGCTGTCTTCCTGGAGAGGAAAAGAGCGGCGTCGATGGTCCCGAGGCGGATCTCCGCCGCTGATCGTGGGGGCAATTGCTTCACGGGAACCGTCCGGTAAACGACCAGCTGCTCCACGGTGTAGCCGTCGCGGCGGAGATCGGCGGCGATGTCGCGCGACACGACGGCGCCGGACATATAGACGAGCCTTCCGGCATCCGGGGCGAGGGTTCGGCGGACGGCATCGATGAGGCTCTCCGCGGTTCCCGCTGCCGCCTCGACGTTGCGGAAGCCGAGCGTGCGCGCCTCGGCCGCGGTCGCCGGGCCGACGGCGACGATGGTCGTGTCACGCGGCAGGGTCCAAGCCTTGGCCAGCTGCCTTGCGGCGTTGCGCGACGTGAGCAGCACGGCGCGCGCGCCGTCGAGGAGCGCCGGATCCCACCCGCATTCCGTGACGATGAACAGGGGCGCGATCCGGCAACGATGGCCCCGCCCCTCCAGGATCCGGGCCAGTTCGGCGGAGTCGCCGGCCGGGCGCGTGAGCAGAACGCGCAACTATGCCTCCTCTTTCGGTGATCGCGCGGAATCCTGGCGCAGCGGCGGGCCGTCCTCCCGGCCGGCATCGACGGCCCGGCCGGCGGGAGAGCCCGGTGCAGCCCCCTCCGGCGCCTCTGCGGCCACATGCAGACCTTCGCTGCGGAGAAGCGTGTCGATGGCCGAAAGAAGCGCGTCCCGGCAATCGGCCTCCTCGGCGTGGTTCGGCACCCAGTAGCGGACGGTGTACTCGATCCCTTCCCGGGCATAGGCGACCGCCCGCACGTCGGGAGGGGGGCCGGCGTGCGTTCGGCAGGCGTTCTGCGCCGCGGCGAGCAGGACACGCTTTGCCTCGGCGACCGGCAGGGAGTGCGGCAGGCAGATCCGCAATTGATCCCGGTACCGGCGTTCCGGTGCGCTGTAATTGATCAGCTGCCGCTGGGCGATCCGGCTGTTCGGCAGGATGACGTGGGTCTGGTTGCGCGTCAGGAGCCGCGTGGTCCGCCAGTTGATCTCGACGACGACCCCGCTGACGCCATTGTCGATCTTCAGCCAGTCGCCGATGCGGTACGAGCGCTCCAAACCCAGGGCCATCCCGAGCACCACGTCGGCGATCACATTCCGCAGCGCGAAGCCAAGGATCGCGATGACCACGCCGGAGGTCGCGAGCGATCCCGCGACCGTCCCGTCCAGAGCCAGCGCGAAGGTCGCGACGAGAGCGGCGAGGAAGAACGCGGCCGATACCGTCTCCTGAAAGAGTTTCGGCAGCCGCCGCCGTGGGTTGGCGCGTTCCAGCGCCAGAACGACAAGCCGTGCCGCCAGCCACGCAACCGAGAAGCAGCTGGCCGCCGCCAGAACGACCCGAGGCGCGATCGCCGCCGCGCCGTCCGGGGATACCCCGGCGACCTGAAGGAGCAGCGGATAGCCGCACAGGAGCGACACATTGACGAGAACAGCGGCGACCGGCCATGCAAGGGGCGCAAAGGCGGACAGTCGCCATCCGGACCGGGTGCGCGGCGCATCCGATGCTTTTGCTCCCGATGAACAGGCGGTCAAAGGGCTCGGGAGGGTTCCATGGGCCGGTGTCATTCCACAGGCCCCTCATCCTTGACCGAAGGGAAACGCAATGACCTCGATCCACATTCCAGCCATCTCTCCTTGACCGCGTTGCGCCGTGTGCGGTGACGGCTCACCGCCGGAGGACGGCGGCAGCCGCCCGACCGAGGCTGCCACAACGGCGTGCTCCTCCGTCGCGGCAGCCTCCGCGCCGCGATGAGGCGATCACCAGCCCGCTCGCCCGGGCGACGTCAGGCCGGAAGCCGCTTCAGGCATGGCTCCCGACACGCGCTTTCGTACGGCGGCTTCCGGCTGATAGGCGACCTCCTCCACGAACACGTGCCGGCGCTCCCCGTCCGGGGTCCGGTACTGGAAGCCGCTGCCGCTCCTCAGCCCGATCAACGCCGCCCCGAGGGGAGAGGTGACCGATACGCAATAGCCGTTCGGCGTGTAGCGCTCCGGAAAGACCAGGAAACGGGACTCCACCCCTGTCCCGCCTCCGGTCCGGAACACCACCCTGGAATTCATCGTGACGGCGTCGTCAGGAATATCGTCGACCGGGCATACGATCGCGCGTTCGATCTCCTGCGCCAGAAGATCCGAAACGGGGTGGTACAGGGCCGCGGCACAGTTGACCAATCTCCTCAATCTCTTCCAATCCCGATCCGTCATGATGACCGGGGGGTTTTCCATGCCTTCCACGCCGTCCACATACATAACCACCTCCACTGTTCATTTTTGACGATCTTTATGAAAAGGCACATGACTTTGAAGCAGCTCCGTACTCCAAGAGAAATCATGGCGATCCGTACGGCGCGGATCCGCTGTTGTCGACATGGAGTATTTTGAACCGCTTGACGTCTCCATCCGACGACTTGCAGGAGACGACGGCCTGTTCCGCCGCGCCGATCATGGCGCTGCCCAGTGGCGTCAAGACGGAGATGCGGTCGGGAAATTCCCCTTGCTCGGACCAGCCGAGGACACACCGGCGCTCGTCACCCGTGGCGCAGTCGCGCACGGTCAGGGAGGATCCAATCCGTACGACATGGCTCGGCAGACGTTCGGCCTCCACGATGACGGCACTGTCGAGCGCCTTCAGAAAGGACGAACGCACCTCCGGCGGCATGACGGAACCGGGAGCGATCAGCAGGCTGGCGAGCCGGACATAGTCCCCCAGACCAAGGACGATGGCCTCGGTGAACACCGGAATTTCAACATTTCGCTGCATGATCCTCACCCAATCCTGGCACGCATGAAAGTCCGGCACGACGAGGGCCTGTCGCGCCGCCGGCCTCAACGACGGTCGGCGCCCCCGGCCCGGCCTTCGGTCACGGGATCAGTCGGTTCCTCGTCATCGCCTCACCTCCGTCACCGTCAGCGTCTTCATGTCTCCGGTCCGCGTGTGCCAGCAGATCGACTGTCCCTCGGCGAGGCCGATGAGGGCGGCGCCGATCGGCGTCAGGACCGACACCTTCCCGGCCGCCAGATCCGCTTCACGCGGGTAGACGAGAGTGACCGTGCGGACCTGGCCGGTGGTCTCGTCACGGAAGGTCACGAGCGCGTTCATCGTGACGACAGTCGGCTCGACCTCCTCCCGGCGGACCACGGTGGCCCGGTCGAGTTCTTCGGCCAGATAGTCCGAGACCTCGGGCGCCGAGGTCGCCGAAGCCGCCACCAGCCCGAGCAGCCGTTGGTAGTCATCGGTCGCCAGCACGATTTCGGGGAGAAGGTCGACAGAACTCACCTTGCTATCCTTTCGTGATGCAGATCGGCGGTGCGGTGCGGACGGCGCCGGAAGGCTTCGTCCGCATCGCACGCCAGCAGCCTGCCAGCGCAACGCGCCGGCGCCTTTGATCAGGAGGGTGACGCTGGGCACGATTCAGGGTTTCACCGCCCCGGCGGCGGGAGTCTCAGGCCGCCGGCGGCAAGGGGTCGTCCCCGTCCGGGGCGGGGCGCCGGGAGGCGGTTGGCCGCTGGGGCTTTGGCCTGAACGGCACGATCCGCGCCTCGCGATCCCGGTCCTCCTCCTGCCGCTTCGACGGCGGGGGCGTTCCGTGGTCCACGATCATCTGATCACCTCCAGCATCGAAGCCCCGCAGCGGGCGGCCCCGCTGCGGCGGCATGCGAACGGGACAGCGATGCGCCACGGATGGACGCCGCTTCAATCCCGGTTGCAGCAACTTTCCAAAGCAACTTTTTGGAGGGTAAGGCCCCGGATGGAACGGCTGCGCTGCCTACGCGCCAAAATCCGGGGCAAGCGTGCTTGCCTGCAGGCAGCCCGCGCGGAGGAGGAATCGAAGCTGATGGGCAGCGATCATCATGATGAGCATCATAGTGGCCTCAATCACCCAGGATTTCAAGGCCCTGAAGGCGGCGCCTGTGCAAGGCGGCGGAATGGCGCGGGGAGGCTTGCCTTTCCGCAGCGCACGGCTTCCTTTTTTCGAGGTTGATTTATAAAGCCGCCAAGCCGCGGATTTTCTTGTCCGCTGGCGGAGCGGCCGGGCCGGGGGCTCTTCCGCAGCCGGCCGGCACCCCGGCGGCCCGGACGTGGACGCGATCCCCGAAGACGGGGCGGGGCACCGCCGGCGGCAGCCCGCTCCGCCGGGAAGCATGATCGCGTCCCGGGGTCCGGTGAACGCCGCTCAGCCGCCCGCGCCCAGCGCGCATTCCACCGAGTCCGCCGCCTCCTTCAGGATTTCGGCGCTCCGCTTGAGGGCGGCCTCCTCCGCCGCCGACAGTTCCGGCATCACCGTGTCCAGCACGCCGCCGGCGCCGAGCACCCGCGGCAGCGACAACGCCACCTCCGGCACCCCCAGCACCGCGTCGTTCAGGATGGAGCAGGTCAGCACCGCCCGCTCGTCGCCGGCGATGGCCGCGACCATGCGCGAAATCCCGCCGCCGATGCCGAAGGCGGTGTGGCCCTTGCCCTCGATGATGCGGTAGGCGGCGCGCCGCACACCATCGTCGATGGCCTCGCGGTCCGCGCTGTTCAGGGGCCGGCCGAGATGGGCGGCGCAGCGCTCCACCGGGACGCCCGCGGCCATCGCCCCCGACCACAGCAGCACCTCCGAATCGCCGTGCTCGCCCAGCACATAGGCGTGCACCGACTTCGGGGCGACTCCGAGCCGGGTGCCCAGCAGGGCGCGGAAGCGCGCGGTGTCGAGGATCGTGCCGGAGCCGATCACCCGCTCGCGCGGCAGCCCGGAGATGCGGGTGGCGATCTGGGTCATCACGTCCACCGGGTTGGTGGCCACCAGCAGGATGGCGTCGGGGGCGGCCGCCAGCGCCGCCGGGATGACCTCGGCGAAGACCCGCGCGTTGCGCTCCAGAAGGTGCAGGCGCGTCTCGCCCGGCTTCTGGCTCACTCCGGCGGTGAGCACGATCACCCCCGCCCCGGCCAGTTCGGCGTAGGAGCCGTGGCGCACCATCGTGGCGCGGGCGAAGGGAACGGCGTGCGCGATGTCCTGCGCCTGGGCCGCGGCCAGCGCCCCGTTGGCGTCCACCAGCACCACCTCGCTGGCCGTACCGCCCACCACCATGGCGAAGGCGGCGGTGGATCCGACCGCGCCGGTACCGACGATTCCGACTTTCATGAGTGTCCCTTCCCCTCTGTCCGGACCCTTTGGCCGGGCCTATCGTTCGTGTTCGACAACCAGCGTGAGGCATCGTCGTTCCCAACTCAAGGCTGCGGCGCAGGTCCGCGGGGCGTGATGAAAGGGATCCTGTACAAAGGTAATACCATGGGTGTATATGTTGCACCGCAGCATGAACGGTGGCCGGTCGCTTCCCTCCGCGGATGCAACCTCCGCCCATCCCCCGTTCGCCATGGATCCCCACGGAACCCATGGACGCACCGTCGGCCGGCATTACACTGCCAGCTGACGGCACCGGAAGCCGAGGCCGCAGGGGCCGAGGCGGTGTGAGACCAAGCCCGGATTCGGCCATGACCGTTCGCAACCTCGACCACCTGTTCAAGCCCACCTCCATCGCGCTGATCGGGGCGAGCCGCAAGGCCAGCTCGGTCGGCGCGGTGGTGGCCCGCAACCTGTTCAACGCCGGGTTCGACGGCCCGATCATGCCGGTGAACCCGACGGAGCGCGCGATCGAGGGCGTGCTGGCCTACAAGACGGTGGACGCCCTGCCGGCGACGCCCGACCTTGCGGTGATCTGCACGCCGGCCGACACGGTGCCGGCCACCGTCGACGCGCTGGGACGGCGCGGCACCAAGGCGGCGGTCGTCATCTCCGGTGGCTTCTCCAAGGCGCAGACCCAGACCCTGCGCGAGGCGGCCAAGCCCTACCTGCTGCGCGTCCTGGGACCCAACAGCCTGGGCGTGATGGTGCCGGGGCGCGGGCTGAACGCCAGCTTCGGCCACGTCACGCCGCGCAAGGGCGACGTGGCGCTGGTGGCGCAGTCGTCCATGGTGGTGACCTCCATCGCCGACTGGGCGACGGCGCGCGGCATCGGCTTCTCGCACCTGATCTCGCTGGGCGACAAGGGCGACGTCGACTTCGGCGACCTGCTGGACTATCTGGCCGCCGACGCCACGGTGCGCGCCATCCTGCTCTACATCGAGAGCATCAGCGACGCCCGCAAGTTCATGTCGGCGGCGCGCTCCGCCTCGCGCCAGAAGCCGGTCATCGTCATCAAGGCCGGCCGCACCGAGGAGGCGCTGGAAGCCTCGACCTCCCACACCGGCTCGCTGGCGGTGTCGGACGCGGTGTACGACGCCGCCTTCCGCCGCGCCGGCCTGCTGCGCGTGAACACGCTGGACGAGCTGTTCGACGCGGTGGGCACGCTGGCCACCGGCACCCCGATCACCGGCGATCGGCTGGCCATCCTGACCAACGGCGGCGGCATGGGGGTGATGGCGACCGACAGCCTGATCCTGTCCGGCGGCCGGCTTGCCGCCCTCGCGCCGGAGACGCTGGAGGCGCTGGGCAAGGCGCTGGGCGGTGGTGCCACCGCCCGCAACCCGCTGCGCATCGGCAGCGACGCCACGCCCAAGCGCTACGCCGACGCGCTGAACGCGCTGATGCAGGATCCCGGCAACGACGCCGTGCTGGTGCTGAACTGCCCGTCGGCGGTCACCGATTCGCTGGCCGCCGCCAAGGCGGTGGTGGACACCATGGCCGCCAACAAGACGCGCAAGCACCCCGTGCTGACCAGCTGGCTGGGCGACGGGTCGGCGGCGGAGGCGCGCCGGCTGTTCGCGGCCAACCGGATTCCCACCTACGACACGCCGAGCCACGCGGTGCGCGCCTTCCTCCATCTGGTCGAGTATCGGCGCAACCAGGAACTGCTGATGGAGACCCCGCCCTCGGTGCCGGAGGACTTCCAGCCCGACGGCATCGCGGTGCGCAAGATCGTCGCCCGCGCCATCGCCGAGAAGCGCGAGTGGCTGACCGAGTACGAGGCCAAGCGCGTGCTGGCCGCCTACGGCATCCCGGTGGTGGACACCCGCTGCGCCGAGACGCCGGAGGAGGCCGCGCACTGCGCCGAGCTGATCGGCGGGCCGCTGGCCCTGAAGATCCTGTCGCCGGACATCACCCACAAGTCCGATGTGGGCGGGGTGGCGCTGCACCTGACCGAGCCGGCGGAGGTCAAGGCCGAGGCCGAGGCCATGCTGGCCCGCGTCCGCGCGGCGGTGCCGGAGGCCCGCATCGAGGGCTTCACGGTGCAGGAGATGGCGGTGCGCCCCGACGCCTACGAGCTGATCGTCGGCATGACCGAGAACGAGCTGTTCGGCCCGGTCCTGCTGTTCGGCGAGGGCGGCATCGGCGTGGAGGTGGTGGAGGATTATGCGCTGGCCCTGCCGCCGCTGAACATGAAGCTGGCGGCCGAGCAGATGAGCCGCACCCGCATCCACCGGCAGCTGCAGGGCTTCCGCTCCCGCGCCGCGG
>JAEZHQ010000566.1 GCA_023416455.1 Pseudomonadota bacterium
GCCGTCCGCCGCCGCGGGCCGGCCCGGCCGGCGCGGGCGGGGAGCGGCGCGCCGAGATCGACCGCCGGCCCGCGGTTTCCCACCAGCACGCCGATCAGCCGGCCGGCTTCCGCCGCGATGCCGTCGATGACCGCAAGGAAATGGGCGCGGCCGGTCACCACCTCGTCCAGCCGCATCTCCCACAGCGCTGTGGTCCCGGGATCGACCAGGGGCGGGGCGGCGGCGCGCAGGGTCTCGAACAGTTGCAGCCCGGCCGGGGTCGGCACCAGCCACTTGCCGTCGGCGCCCAGCAGGTTCTGGCGCTTGAGGCCCTTGATGACCTCGGCCCGGGTGGCGGGCGTGCCGATCCCCTTGGCCTCCTTCAGCCGGTCGCGCAGGTCCGGATCCGCGACGAAGCGCCAGGCGTTCTGCATGGCGTCGATCAGCGTGCCCTCGCTGTAGCGGGGCGGCGCCTGGGTGCGCTTGGCCTCGACCCGGGCGTCGGAGAGGCGGGCGGCCTCGCCGTCGGCCAGCGGGGGCAGGATCTGCTCGGCCTCCTCCTCCGGCCGGCCTTCGGCTTCGGCGGAACCGAAGGCGGCCTTCCAGCCCAGCACCAGCGGGATGCGGCCCACCGCGCGGAACGACGCCGGCCGGCCCTCCACCGGTACCTCCATCGTCACCGTGGTCTGCCGGTACTCGTAATCCGGCAGGATCGCCGCCAGGTAGGACCGGCAGACCAGGGCGAACAGCCGCTTCTCGTCGTCGCCGAGACGGGCCAGCCGCGCTTCCAGGTCGTCCAGGACGTTGACGTTGGGCACGATGGCGTGGTGCGACACCCCTTCCAGCGCGCGGTCGCAGAAATGGCCGGACTTGCCGCGGCGGATCACCGGCCGGGACAGGTCGAGATGGGCGAAGCCGCGCAGCCGGCCCAGCGCCGCGGCGATGGCCGGCACGTCGGCGATCTGGTTCTCGGCCAGATGGCGGGCCTCGGCGCGCGGGTAGGTGATCAGCTTCTTGCCCTCGCCGTCGTACAGCTCCTGGGCGACCGCCAGCGTGCGATCGGCGGTCCAGCCCCAGCGCTGGCCGCAGGTCTTCTGGAGGGCGGGCAGATCATAGAGCCGGGGCGGCGCCTGGCGCCGGTCCTCGACCGTGACCGACAGCGGCCCGCCATGGCCGTCGGCGGCGCGGGCGATGGCCTCGGCGCGGGCGCGGTCCTTGATGCGGTCCTTGGCCGGCGGGGCGTGGCGCATCGGGAAGCTGCCCCCGGCCACCGTCGCCGTCGCCACCACCTCGAAATAATCTTCGGGCTTGAAGTCGCGGATCTCCAGCTCGCGCAGGCAGACGATGGCCAGCGTCGGAGTCTTGACCCGGCCGATGCCGATCACGCCCCGCGCCCCCGGCGCCAGCAGCGTCTTGGTGGCGGTGCGGGTGAGCGACAGGTTGAAGATCTGGTCGGCCTGCTGGCGCGCCACCGCCGCCTCGTAGAGCGGGCGAAGCTCGGCGTTGGGCTTCAGCCGGGCGAAGGCATCGCGGATGGTCTTGGGATCCTGGGCGGTGAACAGCGCCCGCTGGACCCGGCCGCGGTAGCCGCAGTGCTCCAGGATCTCCTGCCCGATGAGCTGCCCCTCGCGGTCGCAGTCGGTGGCCAGGATGACCTGGTCGCAGGCCCGCAGGGCCGCCGCGATGGCCTGGAGCTTGGCCGCCTTGTTGCCGCCGCCGTCGGGCCGGGTCGGGTACAGCCCGTCCGGCTTCAGCAGCGTGGGCGACCAGCGCTTCCAGGCGGGATCGACCTCCTCCGGCTCGGCCAGCCGCAGCAGATGCCCCTCGGCCGGCAGGATGCGCCCGAAGCGGTCGCCGAGCGCGGCGCGCAGGTCCTTTGCCTGGCTGGATTTTTCCGTGATGATCAGGGTGGCCATGGGGCGGCGGGGGACGGGATGGTGCGAGGGCTGGGGACGAAGCCGAAGGATAAGCCGGAAATGAAAACGTATCAAGAACGCCGATCGCGCCCGGCCGCCGCCCCGGCGCTGGCCTGCGCCCTGGCCCTGACCTGCGCCGCCGCGGGGCCGGCGGCGGCGCAGAAGCCGCTGCTGCCCGGGGTCGGGACGGAGGACCGGCGCGTCGCCGTGGACGCCGAGGCCCCGCCCTGGCGCAGCCTGGTCCGCGTGCAGACCAACCTCGGCGGGCGCTGCACCGGGGTGCTGGTGGCGCCGGCGCGAGTGGCCACCGCCGCCCACTGCCTGTTCAACCCGCGCACCCGGCGTTACCTGCCGGCCTCCTCGCTGCACGTGCTGGTCGGCTACGCGCGCGGCGAATACCGCCAGCACCTCACCGTGACCTCCTTCGTGACCGATCCGGCCCATGATCCCAAGGGTCCGGCCGGGCAGGGGATGGCCACCGACTGGGCGGTGCTGGCGCTGTCGGCGCCGGTCCCCGCCGACGTGGCGCCGCTGCCGCTGGCGCAGACGCCGCCGCCGCCGGGGGCGGCCCTGCGGCTCGGCGGCTACAGCCAGGACAAGTCGCAGATCCTCACCGCGGACCTTGCCTGCCGGGCGCTCGGCGTCGGCCAGGCGCCGGGCGGGCCGGTGCTGGTGCACGACTGCGCCGGCACCCGCGGCACCAGCGGGGCCGCCCTGTTCGCCGAGCAGGGCGGGGTGTGGAGCGTGGTCGGCATCGCCGTCGCCGTGGCCCGGCAGGCTGGGCAGGAGCGCCGCAATTTCGCGGTGCCTTCGGCCGTTTTCGCCGCCGCCGCACGGGAAAGCGGGAGCGCGGGACAGCCTTGAGCGACACGGACGCATTTTTTGCTATGTCGCTGGACAGGATTGGCATAGACGTACGCGCGTCGCAGCCCCCCTCAGCGGAGTCGCATCCATGTCTATCCAGCGCTTCCATTCCGGACCGCGCATGAGCCAGATGGTCATCCACAAGGACACGGTCTACCTGGCCGGCCAGGTGGCCGATGATCCGACTCCGGATGTGGAGACGCAGACCCGCGCCATCCTGGGGCAGATCGACCGGCTGCTGGCCGAGGCCGGCACCGACAAGAGCCGGCTGCTGTCGGCCACCATCTACCTGACCGACATCGCCACCTTCGCGGCCATGAACAAGGCCTGGGAGGCCTGGGTCGATCCGGCCAACACGCCGGCCCGCGCCACGGTTGAGGCCCGCCTCGCCGCACCGCAGTACCTCGTTGAAATTCAGGTTACCGCAGCCAAATAAGCTTGCGGAAACGGGGCGACCCGGCTGCCTCGGTTGGGGTCTGCCGACGTGGCCCACCGACTGTGAGGGCCTCGCACTTCGCAAAGCCCGGGAGGGCTACGCCTTCCGGTTTACGGAATGTTAATCACGCCTTAACGGATCGCCCGTAAAACCCCGACCAACCACCCAGCCGCCGGAGCGGACGACCGTCGTTGCGCTTCGATAGCCGCGTTACAGTAATGGATCCGCAACATGCCGCGCCAAACGCCTCTTTCTGACATCCGCAACATCGGCATCATCGCCCACGTCGACGCCGGCAAGACGACGACGACCGAGCGCATCCTGTATTACACCGGTCGCAAGCACACGATGATCGACGTCCATGAGACCAAGGATCTCAAGACCTCGACCACGACCGACTATCTGGAGCAGGAGCAGAAGCGCGGCATCACCATCCAGTCGGCCGCGGTCTCGGCCTTCTGGCGCGGCAAGAAGATCAACGTCATCGACACCCCGGGCCACGTCGACTTCACCATCGAGGTGAACCGTTCGCTGCGCGTGCTCGACGGCGCGGTGGTGGTGTTCGACGGCGTGGCCGGCGTGGAGCCGCAGTCGGAGACCAACTGGCGCCTGGCCGACAACTACGGCGTTCCGCGCATCTGCTACGTCAACAAGATGGACCGCTCCGGCGCCAACTTCCGCCGCTGCGTGGAGATGATCAAGAACCGCCTGGGCGCCCGCCCGGTGCCCATCCAGGTGCCGATCGGCTCGGAAGACAACTTCCGCGGCATGGTCGATCTGGTGGAGATGAAGGCCTACGTCTGGTTCCAGGAGGACAAGGACGCCAAGTGGGAGGTGTGGCCGATCACCCCGGATCTCGACATCGCCGCCAAGCTGAACCTGTCGGTCAAGGAGGATCTGGACAACATCGCCAGCATCCCGGCCCTGCGCTCCGAGCTGGTCGACACCGCGCTGGAGCAGGACGAGGCGGCGATGGAAGCCTACCTCGATTCGGGTGAGGATCCCTCGCCGGACGTCCTGCGCGCCTGCCTGCGCAAGGGCACCATCGCCGGCGCCTTCACCCCGGTGCTGTGCGGCTCGTCCTACAAGAACAAGGGCGTCTGCCAGGTCCTCGACGCCGTCGTCGACCTGCTGCCGGCCCCGACCGACGTCGCGTCGATCAAGACCGTGGACGAGGACGGCAACCCCAACGGCGAGCGCGCCAGCTCCGACGAGGCGCCCTTCGCCGCCCTGGCCTTCAAGGTGATCAACGACACCTACGGCTCGATGACCTTCATCCGCGTCTATTCGGGCGTTCTGACGAAGGGCATGTCGATCCTCAACTCGACCCGCGGCAAGCGCGAGAAGATCGGCCGCATGGTCGAGATGTTCGCCAAGGAGGCCAACCCGATCGAGGAGGCCCGCGCCGGCGACATCGTCGCCCTGGTGTCGCTGTCCGAGACCGACACCGGCGACACGCTGTGCGACGCCTCCTCGCCGGTGATCCTGGAGCGCATGCGCTTCCCGGAACCCGTCATCAGCGTGTCGGTGGAGCCCAAGACCAAGGGCGAGCAGGAGAAGTTCTCCATCGCGCTGGGCAAGATGGTCCGCGCCGATCCGTCGCTGCGCCTGGAGACCGACCGTGAGACCGGCCAGACCATCCTGCGCGGCATGGGCGAGCTGCATCTCGAAGTGACGCTGGACCGCATGCGCACGGAGTTCGGCGTGGAAGGCAACATGGGCAAGCCCCAGGTCGCCTACCGCGAGACGATCACCCGTCCGGTCGAGCTGGTCTATACCCACAAGAAGCAGACCGGCGGTTCGGGCCAGTTCGCCGAGGTGAAGATCATCTTCGAGCCGCTCGAGCGCGGCCAGGGCTTCGAGTTCGTGGACGAGACGGTCGGCGGCTCGGTGCCGCGCGAGTATGTGCCGTCGGTCAAGAAGGGCCTGGAGATGCAGAAGGAGGACGGCGTCCTCGCCGGCTATCCGACCGTGGACTTCCGCGCCCGCCTGGTGGACGGCAAGTACCACGACGTCGACTCCAACGCGCTCACCTTCGAAATCGCCGCCAAGGCCTGCTTCCGCGAGGCCCTGCCGAAGGCCGCCCCGATCCTGCTGGAGCCGGTGATGAAGGTCGAGGTGGTGACCCCCGACGACTATCTCGGCGACGTGATCGGCGACGTCAACCGCCGCCGCGGCACCGTCATGGGCCAGGGCGAGCGCGGCTCGAACATCGCGGTCGAGGCCCATGTCCCGCTGAACGAGATGTTCGGCTACATCGGCCAGCTCCGCGGCATGACCTCCGGCCGTGCGTCCTACACCATGGAGTTCAGCCACTACGAGCCGGTGCCGCGCAACGTCACCGAGGAGATCGTGGCCGGCCGCAACAGCAAGGCCGCCTGATCCCCGCCTGATCCAGGGTACCGGGTCCCAAGGGGGCGGCCGGCGGAGCGATCCGCCGGCCGCCCTTTCCTTTTTGGGCGGGGCCGTCGGGGCCAAGCCTTTCGGAGGGCGGCGGCGCGAAAGGCGGAACGCCGGAAAGGCGAGTGTCGGGGGCCGGCGGCACGCCCCAGATTCCCCCGATGACCCACCGCATCGCCCTGATCTCGGCCCTGTTGGCCGCTTCGCTCCTCGCCGCGCCGGCCCGGGCGGGGCAGGGGGACGCGCGCCTCGACCCGCTGTTCCGCGACCTGCTGGCCACCGCCGACGGGGCGGTGGCCGGGGCCGTGGAGGACCGGATCTGGGAGATCTGGCTGGAGCATCCCGGCGAGGAGGTGCTGGCCCTGATGCGCGCCGGGGTGCAGAACCTGAACGACGACCGGGCCGCGGCGGCGCTGGCCGCCTTCGACGCCGTGGTCGACCGCGATCCCACCTATGCCGAGGGCTGGAACAAGCGGGCCAACGCCAACTACCTGCTCGGCCGGTACGGGGCCGCCGTCCAGGACATCCGCCGCGTCCTGCTGCTGGAGCCGCGCCATTTCGCCGCGCTGGCCGGCCTCGGCCTGGTCTATCTGGCGCTGGACGAGCCGGCGGGCGCGCTGCGCGCCTTCGACGCGGCGCTCGCCATCAACCCGCATCTGGAGGGCGTGCGCGTACAGGCCGCCCGGCTGCGCCAGCGGATGGCCGGCCCGGCGCTGTGACCGATGCTTCCCGCCCCACATGTGGGTAGGGCTGGAGTGGGGAAACCCGACGCCGCCCGTTCCGCGAAAGCGGGAACGGCGCAGTTGGAGCCGCAACCCCTGTTCAGGCCCTGCGTGTCCTCAGCGTCGAGCCGCAGGACGGCCCCCGAAGCGTCAAGATCGTGGCGGGCACTTCGCCAGACACTCCCGATGTCGATTAGAGTTTCGTGCGTTTAATCTGAAACGCACGAAACTCTAGGCCTTTGTTTTGCGAGCGGATTCACGCTTCAAATCGATTCCGATTTTACGCGATCCGCTCTAAGCGCCAAGGAGCGGACCTCCTTATCGGTCCGTGCAATTGCCGGGATTGGCTCGCCGCGTTGAGCCATTGCTTCGGTACCGATACCTCCGGTTTTATGATCTGCGCCACTATGATCCTTGCTCTCTGCTGGCGAACCCATATGTTACCAACAATATGACGCGGTTATGACGGTCTCCGA